>NZ_VWWH01000002.1:0-262621 GCF_011753045.1 Burkholderia sp. Ap-955 | reverse complement strand
GCTGCCACAGCGTGCGCCGCGGCCACAGCCACGCGGCGGTGGCGATCGCGCAGCCGGCCACGGCCGCGCAGACGAGCGCGGGCGAGCGCACCAGCATCGCCGCGAACACGGCCGTCGCGAGCAGCGCGAGCACGAACGGGATGCACGTGTCGTCGGGCATCTTCAGGATCGCGTCCGGGGTGGCCGCGAGCGGCGTCACGGCGAGCGCCTCGCGCCCGTCGGCGAGCCGGTAGCCGACGCGCACGCTGGTGCGGCGCGCATCGTCGCGCGTTTCCCACAGCGGATGCCGCGACGCGACGAGCGGCAGCACCGCGAAGTTGTAGACGGGCGTCGGCGACGCGACCGACCATTCGAGGCCGGCCGCGCGCCACGGATTGGCGCCGGCACGCGCGCCGCGCCGCGCACTCACGAGCGCATTGACGACGAACATCACGATGCCGATGCCGAAGATGAACGAGCCGATCGTCGTCAGCAGGTTCGACGTGTCCCAGCCCATCCCGGGCGGATAGGTGTAGATGCGGCGCGGCATCCCGAGCAGCCCCGAGACATGCATCGGGAAGAAGCCGACGTTGAAGCCGATCAGGACGACCCAGAAGGTCCAGCGGCCGAACCGTTCGTTCATCATCCGCCCGGTGAACTTCGGGAACCAGTACGTGATCCCGCCGAGCACCGGGAACACGTTGATGCCGAGCAGCACGTAGTGCAGGTGCGCGACGATGAAGTACGTGTCGGTGAGCTGCCAGTCGAGCGGCACGGCGGCCGTCATCACGCCCGATACGCCGCCGATCACGAACATCAGCACGAAGCCCGCGAAATACAGGAACGGCGTGCGGAATACCGGCCGGCCGGTCCAGATCGTCGCGATCCACGCGAATACCGCGACCGCGCTCGGGATCGAGATCAGCATGCTCGCCGCGCCGAAGAACGCGAGCGCGAGCGGCGCGATGCCGGTCGCGAACATGTGGTGAACCCATACCTCGAAGCCGATCAGCATCGTCGCGACGGTCGAGACCGCGACCGCCTCGTACGCGACGAGCGGCCGCCGGCAGAACGCCGGCAACGCGTCGGACACGATCCCCATCGCGGGCAGCACGACCACGTAGACCCACGGGTGCGCGAACATCCAGAACAGGTGCTGCCACAGCAGCGGCCGGCCGTCGTGCGCGACGTCGAAGAAATGCGTGCCCGCATTGCGGTCGAGCCACAGCAGCAGGAACGCGAGGCTGACCGACGGCACCGCGACGAGGTTCGCGACCGATGCCGTCAGCGTGCCCCACACGATGATCGGCAGCCGGTCGATCGACATCCCGTGCGCGCGCATGCGCAGCAGCGTGACGACGAAGTTCGCGGCGCCGCCGGTCGTCGAGATGCCGAGCAGGATCATCCCGAGCGCGTAGATGTCGATGTTCGCGCCGGCGCTGTAGTCGAGCGACGTGAGCGGCACGTAGTTGAACCAGCCGCCGTCGGGCACCGCGCCGAGCGGAAAGCTCGCATAGAGGAACAGCCCAGCGAACAGGAACGCCCAGTACGAGAACGCGTTCAGCCGCGGGAACGCCATGTCGCGCGAGCCGAGCATCAGCGGCCACAGGTAGTTCGCGAAACCGGACAGCACGGGCAGCGCGTACAGGAAGATCATCGTGACGCCGTGCATCGTGAACAGCGCGTCGTATTGCGCGGGCGTCAGCAGGGTCGCGTTCGGCCGCGCGAGCTGAATGCGCATCACGAGCGCCTCGACGCCGCCGAGCAGCAGGAACGCGAACGCGGTGACGATGTAGCGCAGCCCGATGCGCTTGTGGTCGACCGTGCCGAGCCAGCCGCGCCAGCCGGGCGCCGATTCCCACAGCTCGGCGAGCGCGCGCTCGTGCGCCGAGCCGGGCGGCGCGTCGCCGAGGTCCGGCACACGGGCGGGGGCTGGCATGTCGCGGGCGATGGCCATCGGCATCCTCCGTTCAGTGCAGTGTCGCGAGATAGGCGGCGAGATCGTCGGCATCGCGCGGCGCGAGCGCGATCGACGGCATCAGCGTGTCAGGCTTGATCTGCTGCGCCTGCGCGACCCAGCGGCGCAGGTTCTCCGGTGTGTTGTCGAGCGTGCCGGCCGCGAGCAGCCGGCGCGACGCGACGTGCGTGAGATCGGGGCCCGCGTCGCCCGCCGCGTCGGTGCCGAGCACCGCGTGGCAACCCGCGCAGCGCGACCCGAAGACGCGCTGGCCGCGCCGTGCCGCCTCGGTACCGGGTGCGGGGGCCGGCTGGCGTTGCGCGGCGAGCCACGCGTGAAACGCGGCGGGCGGCTCGGCCACGACCTCGAGCGCCATGTGCGCATGCTGCGCGCCGCAGTATTGCGAGCACTGGCCGCGATAGATGCCCGGCCGGTCGGCCTGCAGCCATTGCCGGTTGGTCTGGCCGGGAATCGTCTGCGTCTTGCCCGCAAGCTGCGGCACCCAGAATGCATGGATCACGTCGGCGCTCTTCAGCTCGATCGCCACGGGCTCGCCCACCGGGATATGCAGTTCGTTCGCGGTGACGAAGCCCGTGCCGCTCGCGGGGTCCGGATAGCGCGCGGCCCACCACCAGTCGTGCGCGGTGACGACGATCGTCAGCGTGGGCGGGCGCGGTGGCGTCGCGACCGCGCCGAGCACGCGCAGCATGTAGACGAGCGCGCCGAACAGCAGCACGATCGACACGGCGCTGCCGGCGGCCACGAACATGACGCCATCGCGCCGGCCCCCGGCGCGGGTGCGGCGATGGAACAGCGCGACCAGCAGCAGCGCCGCGATCACGAGGCTCACCGCCATGCACAGCGCGAGCAGCGCCCAGCCGAGCACGAACACGGGCTGCGCGGCCGGCCCGGCCGCATGCGCGACGTACGCGAGCGGCAGCGGTTCGCCGGCCGCGCATGCGGCGGCCGGCGCGGCAACGCACGCGATTCCGGCGAGGCGCGTGACGCGGCGCGCTGTCGATGGCGGCGGGACGGGCAACACGGCTCCTGCGAAAGGCGACGACATGGGTCGACGGCACCCGGCACCGGAGCAATTCCCGTGCGCGGTGGGCGAACACGCGTGCCGCCGCGCGTTGCGTGTGCATGTCTTGCGCGTTACAGCCCCGTTGTAATTCGGCTGACCGTATGCGGCAGGTCGGTCGACCCGGCGGCCGACGCGGGGCGTGGCACGTCGCATGCTACGGCTACGCCGAGCCATCGACCATCCGGGCGAACGGCGCCTCCACGTGAAGACCGTCGCGATCACGCGCGAGCGCCGGCGTCGGCCGTGCAACCCCTCACGCCTTTGCGCGATGCGGCGCGAATGTCGCGCTGCTCGCACGCGATCCACGTGCGCTGCACGATACCGCGTGCGAAGTGCGCGCCTATGGCGTGCAGGCGCTGCCGATTGCCGTCGACGTCAGCGATGCCGCCGCACATGGGCTGGCGAGCGACCTCGATGTGCGCAGCGCGGACGCGCGACTCGCACAGATCCGCGCGCAACTGCCGCAGTTCGACCAGAAGATCGTACTGCTGAGCAATGGCCTCGACTACCTGGTCGGCGGCGCGCCGGGCGCGCTCGACGACTGCGTGCGTCGCACGTGCGCGAGCTTGCGCACTGGTCGCACCTGTTCTATGCATTCGGGCCGGCCGTGTCGCTACCGATCTTTTCCGGCGGCGCGCTCGTGTCGAACCTGCGGCTGTCGCAGGCGCGCCAGGCCGAAGCGGCGCAGCGCGACGTCGACAATGCGCTGGCCGTGTATCGCATCGACCAGGCGCGCGCGGCCGCGCTCGACGACGCGGTGAAGGCCGAACAGGGCGCGTTCGACCTGGCGCGCGACCGCTATCGCAAGGGGTTGTCGCCGTTTCTCGACGTGCTCGACGCCGAGCGGCAATGGTCACAGGGGCGGCAACAGGCCGAGCAGGGCGCGCTGCAGACGACGACCGATCTCGTCGCGTTGTACAAGGCGCTGGGCGGGGGATGGCGGTCGCCGTAGATTCGATCCGCCTGCGGCAACCGATCCAGCCGCCCGCATCGGCCGTTATCGTTTGGCCGCCTGCTGTTCCTGATCGACCGCACGTTTGGCCTGCTTCGACGCTGCCAGGGCGGCGACGTCGAAGTTGGTGCGCGCGACTTCGACGGCTTGCTGCCCCGTGCTGCCGAGGGTCTGGTACAGCGTGTTTGCGGCGACGATCGCGGAGTTCCAGGCCGCGACGGTCGCCTCGGAGCCGGACGGCGCGAATTTCACCGCATCATCGACGAACGCCTGGATCCCGTGCACGTATTGATCGCTGCCCGCCTGGGCGACCTTGATCACGTCGGCGTGGCCGGACGACACGATCTCGAGCCACTCGCGGCTGTAGGACTGAAGCTTTTCGGCCAGCGGCTCGGTGAACGCGCGCTGGACGGGCGTCCAGTCCTGCGGTTTGTCGATCGCGCTTTCCGCGACCGCCCACGCGTCCTTCAGGGCCGACCGTGTAAATCGTGCATTGAGTTCGGCCAGTTTCCCGACTTCATCGAGTAACGCACCGGCCAGACCGAATGCGAAGTCGAAATTGGCGCGCTGCGCGCTCGAAACCAGCTCCCGGGTTTTCATGATCTACGCTCTCCTGAATGGAAATAGCCACCGTGGTTTGATCGCCTCGTCGGCACATGCGTCGCTGCACCGTCAGGGCGCCTTTCAATACGTTTGCGTAACGATGCGAAGCAGCGTTTCGCCGTTGTGCGTCATGCGCAGGCGATGCGCGCCGGAAGCCAGGGTCTCGAGTTCCACGAGCCGCTGCGTGCGCAGCGTATCGAGTTCCTCGCTGCTCATGTCGATCTGGTCGGGCGCAGCCTTGACCAGCATGAGCGCTGCGATTTCGTGAGGGCTCAGCATGTTTGTCTCCTGGATTGCTTGACAGGCAATCTTTACCGTTTCGTTCTGATTGGGGTGAGACGGTATTGCGTGGCGGACGCGGCTTGCGCGTCGAACGCAATCAGTCTCGTTCGGGGCGTGCGACGTGCCGGGTGATATCCCTGACCAGCGTCAGCCTCGGATGCGGGCGAGCGGTGGCGACCGAATTCGCTGCCTCGCGCAACCGTTCCTTGCCGCGTCCCTGCACGACTGCCGAATTCGGCACCACGGCCATATGAAACAACGTGACAGTCAATTGCAAGGATGAATCGCCGAGCATCACCATGACGTCGTCGGCAAGCAGCGAATCCGGTCCGACGATATCGACCGTCATCGATTCGACGCCCAACCGCTGGTCGACATGCATGCTCCAGCGGCACACACGTACGCCGCTTCGCCACAGGCATCGCCATACCGTGATGACTTGCAGCTTGCCCGCGACAGCGCGAAATGAAAGTCTCTGGACGACCATTCTTTCACCTGTGAAGTAATGAACCTGACTGGGAAATGACGGTAACCAAGCTTATGTCAGGGACGACGGGAAAGTACATTGGGGGAAGCATGTCCGTATATAGAGCTTTACGGACAGGCCCGACGAACCGTGGAGGTGAGCGGAATGCGATCCGACACCACGGCCTGGGCCGTGCGGTACAGGAATTGCGCGTCCAATTCCTCCGGGCCGACCGAGCGCGCGGTGAATACGTTTTCAATGAAGTGAAGAATGCGCCGGCGATGCGGGTCTACACTTGAAGTAGCGGGAATATCGGAGGCACATTGACTCATCGGGACTTCATCGCAATCGGTACGTCGTCGGGCGGCGTCGATACGCTTCGCACCCTCGTTTCGCGACTTCCGCGCGACTTGCAGGCGACGATCGCGATCGTCCTGCACGTCGGGGCGCATGACAGTTTCCTGCCGTCGCTGCTGAGTTCGGCGGGCCCGCTTCATGCAGTGCACGCAAAGGACGGTGAGACCTACCTGCCAGGCAGAATCTACGTGGCGCCACCGGATCTCCATCTGATCGTCGAAGGTGCGGTGCTGCGCCTCATGCGCGGTGCCAAGCAGAACTTTGCGCGGCCGGCGATCGATCCGCTGTTTCGCAGCGTCGCGATCGAAATGGGGCCGCGCGCCATCGGGGTGATCCTGACCGGCCTGCTGGACGACGGCGCCGCCGGCCTCGATGCGATCCAGTCGTGCGGGGGCACCACGATCGTCCAGGATCCCGCGGAAGCGTTTGCGTCCGACATGCCGCTGCATGCCGTGCCTTATGCGGATTTCGTGTTGTCGCTCCCCGGGCTGGCGCGCCGGCTGATCGAACTGACGACGAGCCCGCTGGGCGACTCGACGAACAACGAGATCGCCAGCAGGCAACGTGCCGTCGAGCAGGTCGCCGGCGAGCAGCGCTCATGGATTGCCGAGTGCACGGCGCTCGGCCCGCTGAGCCGCATGACGGGTCCTCTACCTTGATCCGAACGGAATGTGGCGATACACATCGTCGTCTGACGAATTCACGCCGGTTGCGCGGTCGATGCCGGGCCGTGCACGCCCGCTGCGCCGGCGCGGCAAAGTTCTTGCAGTCAATGCTGTTGGAGGGATAATGGCGATCCACGCGTATCTTGGCGCAAGCGGGCCATGCGCCTGCCCGACCTTGGCCGCGTACACCATTATTCTTTCAACTGGACACGCAGCGATGTCGAAAAGACGTGGGCAGACTCTCCCGAGCCAGGCCAATCATCCTGTAGTTGGAATCGGCGCGTCGGCGGGCGGGTTGGGCGCCCTCCTGGAGTTCTTCGAAGCCCTGCCGGCACGCACGTCGATGGCGTTCGTCGTGGTCATGCACCTGGCGCCGGATCATGAAAGCAATCTGGCCGGCTTGCTGCAGAAGGCCACCGGCATGCCCGTCACGGAAGTCACGAGCGCCACGCCGATCGAGCCCGACCACGTCTACCTGATCGCGCCCTCCCTCGAACTGACGATGGTCGACGACTATCTGCGCGTCGCCCCCCATCGGCCGGAAGAGAGTGGCCGCAGGGCAGCCATCGATCTCTTTTTCCGGACCCTCGCGGAAGCCCACCGCGAACGCGCGATCGGCATCGTGCTGTCCGGTGCAGGCTCCGACGGCTCCGTCGGGCTGTCGAGGGTCAAGGAAATGGGCGGCATCACGTTCGCCCAGGAACCGGCGGAAGCGGAATACGACAGCATGCCGCGCAGCGCCATCGCGACCGGCATGGTCGACTTCGTGACCACCGCCGCGGAGATGCCGCAACGGCTGATGGATCTGTGGGTGACCGCGAAGGAAATCCATCTGCCCGTCACCGAAAACGAGGAGCGCCAGGAAGATCTGGTCAACGAGGCGGCCGAGCGCGCGTTGCGCGAGATCATGATCATCCTGCGCACGCGCACCGCGCACGATTTCCGGCATTACAAGCGGGCGACCGTACTGCGTCGGATCGAGCGCCGCCTGCAGGTCAACGGCATCACCGATCTCCAGGCGTACCGCGATTTTCTCCATCTGCATCCGGAGGAAACCCAGGCGCTTCTGCAGGACATGCTGATCAGCGTCACGAATTTCTTCCGCGATAAGGAGGCGTTCGACGTACTGGATCGCGACGTCCTGCCCCGTTTCTTCGAAGGGCGCGGCGAGCAGGATCGCATTCGCGTGTGGTCGGTCGGCTGCGCCACCGGCGAAGAGGCTTATTCGCTCGCCATGTTGCTGCAGGAGCGGTCGCTGAAATCGGCCGAGGGCGTGTCGTTCCAGGTCTTCGCGACCGACATCGACGAACGGGCCATCTCCTTTGCGCGCACTGGCTTGTACCCCGATTCGATTCTCGCCGACGTGACGCCGAGCCGCGTGCGCCAGTTCTTCGCGAAGGACGCCGCGCACTACCGCATCAAGAAGGAGCTGCGCGAGCACATGCTGTTCGCGCATCACAACGTGCTGAGCGACCCGCCGTTCTCGCGGCTCGACCTGATCTGTTGCCGCAATCTGCTGATCTATCTGGATCGGGAAGCGCAGATCGAAATACTGAAGATGTTTCATTTCGCGCTGCGTCCGGGTGGCGTGCTGTTTCTCGGCAGCTCCGAGTCGGCCGACAGCGTGAGTTCCATGTTCTCGGTCGTCGACAAGCGCAACCGCATCTACCGCGCGAACATGGCGGTGCGGGGCGACACCCCGGTACCGGTCGCCATTTCCGGCATGATGAGCACCCGGCCGGTCGTGACGACCATCCAGCCGCCGGGCCGCCGCCGCTTCTCGTTCGGCGACCTGCACCAGCGCCTGGTCGAGCAGCATGCGCCGCCGAGCGTGCTCGTCAGCCGCGATTCCGAAATCGTGCACCTGTCCGACCGGGCCGGGCGCTTCCTGCGCTATTCGGGCGGCGAACCCTCGCACAACATCATCGCCGTGGTGCGTCCCGAACTGCGTCTCGAGCTGCGCACGGCGATCTATCAGGCGCTGCACACGAATCGCAGCGTCGAGGCGCGGCGGGTGAGAGTCGAGCGCGACGCGCGTTCGTATTTCGTCAATATGACCGCGCGGCCCGTGCACGACCCGGAGGCCAACGCGGACTTCGTGCTGGTGTTGTTCGATGAAGTCGAAGACAGCATGAGCAGTGCCGAAACCGCGACGGTCGACGTGCAGAAGGACCCGATCATCAGCCAGCTCGAGCGCGAACTGCAGCGCACGAAGGAGCAGCTCCAGTCGACCATCGAGCAATCGGAAACGTCGACGGAAGAGTTGAAGGCCTCCAACGAGGAGCTGCAGGCCATCAACGAGGAACTGCGTTCGGCGACGGAAGAGCTCGAGACCAGCAAGGAAGAACTGCAGTCGATCAACGAAGAGCTGACCACCGTCAACGCGGAGCTCAAGTCGAAGGTCGAGGAAACCGGCAAGATCAACGACGACCTGCAGAACCTGATCGCGGCGAACGATATCGGCACGATCTTCGTCGATCGCAATATCTGCATCAAGCGCTACACCCCGCGGGCGACGGACGTCTTCAGCATCATTCCTTCAGATATCGGCCGATCGCTGCTGGACATCACGCACCGGCTCGAATACGACAAGCTCTCCGACGATGCGGCCGAGGCGTTCGATTCGCTCCGCCTGATCGAGCGCGAACTGCGGAGCAACGACGGACGCTGGTATCTCGCGCGCTTCGTGCCCTACCGCACGACCGAAGACCGCATCGACGGCGCGGTGCTGTCCTTCATCGACGTCACCGACCGCCGGCGGGCGGAAGACCGGCTGCGCGAAGGCGAGCGGCTGATGCGCGTCGTGACCGAAGGCACCAAGGACTACGCGATCATCACGTTCGACGACGGCGGCATCGTCACCAGCTGGAATGCCGGCGCGGAGCGGATCTTCGGGTATACCGAGGCCGAAATGATCGGGCAGTCCGCCGACCTCCTGTCGACCGACGAGGATCGCGTCAATCAGGTTGCCCAGCGCGAATTCGGCGAGGCCCGGCTGAACGGACGGACCGAAGAGGAGCGCTGGCATCTGCGCAAGGACGGCACCCGCTTCTTTGCGAGCGGGGTGCTGTCGCGCCTGGACGAGCCCGGCATCAGCGGGTTTGCGAAGATCGCGCGCGATCTCGGGGAATTCGCGCCGGCGTCCAGGGCCGGCCACCCTGCGCAGATCGGGCCGTTTCGCGAAACGAGCGAACAGGATGCGGTGCGGCGCCGCGACGAGTTCCTGGCCGTGGTGTCGCACGAACTCAAGAATCCGCTCAACCTCATTTCGGCGAGCGCGGAACTGATCGCGCGCGCGCCGGAATCCCGGCAAAACCTGAACATCTCGCGTGCCGCCGATACGATCCGGCGCACCGTCATCAGCCAGGCGCAGATCATCGACGATCTGCTCGACATTTCGCGCGTGCGAACCGGCAAGCTGTCGGTCGTGCGCACGCCGGTCGACATGCGCGAGATCGTGAAGCGCGTCACGCATGCCGTTCAGGACGAGGCGAGCCAGCGCGGCCTCACCCTCAACGTCGAGATTCCCAACGCGCCCGTCATCATTCATGCCGACCTCACGCGCATCGAGCAGATCGTCTGGAACCTGATCAGCAATGCGCTGAAGTTCACCAGCCGCGGGTCGGTGGACGTGTCGCTGCAGGTCGACGAACATGCCGAGGCCGTGCTGCGCGTGGCCGATACCGGGAACGGCATCGAGGCGGCGCTGTTGCCTCACATCTTCGACATGTTCCGGCAAAGCCGGGAATCCTCGGTGCGCCGTGCCGGTCTCGGCATCGGCCTTGCCCTGGTCAAGGAACTGGTGAACCTGCACGGCGGCATCGTGCAGGCGGAATCGAAGGGCGCCGGCCTCGGTGCGGCGTTCACGGTGACGCTGCCGACCCACCGCGTGCTCGCCGATGCGCGTTCGGCCAGCAGAAGTCCGGTCGAGTCGTTGCAGGGCCTGCAAGTGCTGATGGTCGACGACGACGCGGATACGGTCGAGACGTTCAAGCTCCTGCTGGAAGGCGAGGGCGCCGTCGTCCGGACGGCAACGAGCGGCGAGGCGGCGTTGTCGACGCTCGACGGTCATGTGCCGGACGTCGTGCTGTCCGACATCGGCATGCCGGGCATGAGCGGGCTGGCCTTCGTCGAAAAGCTGCGTGAAGTGCCGGCGCTGAATCGGTGCTCTGTATTGCGCTCAGCGGCTACGCACAGGACGCCGATGTGAAGCAGGCGCAACAGGCCGGCTTCGATGCCCACCTGAAAAAGCCCGTGTCGCTTGACGATCTGATGTCGGTCTTCACGCGGCTGCGCGGTTGACGCGCAAAACGAGACATGGAGGACGGGATCGATAACCGCAACGGAAATGCAAAGGCGCAGTTCGACGAAGCGGACCGGCGGCTCGGGGTGGCCGAGGCGCGCATCCGGTCGCTTTTCGCCAACCCGCTCGCGAACGAGGCCATCAGGCAATGCGCGCTGGAAGACTATCGCGAGGCGCGTCTGCTCTGGCTGAGCGCCGATGCCGTCCTGCGCAGTACATCGGTCATCGACAAACCGTCGCGGCAGGTGGGCCGGCGCATCGTGATTCTTCGCGGCAACGCGCATGTCGGTGAATCGGTTGCCCTGTTGTTGCGGCTGCGCGGATTCAGCACGACCGTGGTGCCGGCGCACCGTGCCGAAGAAGCGATTTCGCATGGCCCGGCCTCGGCGGTCGTCGTCGATGTGGAGCGTGATCCCGACGACGCTTGCATGATCGCCGTCAACACCGTCAATTTGCATCCGCGCACGCGTATCGTCGCCATGGTTCCACCGACACTGGGGCGTTACGCGTGGCACGGGTTCGATGCCGTTCTCGTGAAACCGGTTTCCATCGACATGATCGCGCACGCGATCATGGGCGATAGCGGGGCGTAGCGACGGAGGCGGTGCGTCCGCCGGCAACCTTGCATGCATCGGGGGGAGGCTTGAGCCGTACCTTTCTTTACATCAACAGTTCGACCGAGATCCCGTTCCCCGAGCAGGAACTGATTGCGTTCGACAAGGCCGGCCACACCGTCGTGCTCAACCGCGTCGCCATCGACCGTGTCCCGCCATATGTCGCCGCCGCCGAGCGGCCGGAACTGGCGGGCATCCTGAGGCGCGCCGTCCCTGGCGACTCGCTGGTGGTACTGGACATTGCCGCGCTCGGCGCCAGCGCGCGCGATGCCCTGTCGACCCTGATGCAATGCCGGAGCAAAAAGATCGTCGTCCAGTGCGTCGAAATCGGCAACGTCGATCTTGCGGGCCGCCCCGAACCGCAGGCGGTCAAGATGCTTCGGGCGGTGATCCGGCTGGAGACCGCGGCCCGGAGCCAGCGCGGTAAAGCGGGCGTGCAATCCGCACAAGAGAGCGGGCAGCACGTCGGTCGGCCCACCTCGCTTGCGCGGCACGATCGAGAACGCGTGATGCGCTCGCTCGACAAGGGGCTGTCGGTCAGTGAAGTCGCGCGCAGGTTCGGGACGTCCCGTCAGACCATCATGCGGATCCGCGCATCGCTTGCACTCGCCGCCGAAGAGAGTTGATCGATTTCGCGCGGCACCGCGTGAAGCAAGCATTGGTCAGCGATCCTGAATGGCCGCGCGCTCGATCTCATGATCGTCACGAATGAGATCGACATCATCCGCGAGCGCTACGAGAGAAGATCCGGCATACGGTCGCGGATTGTTCTGTTTCACGCAACATGCTTATGTTGTCTGCCGACCTACTGCCGAATTCACGATGAACCTAGGATGTGTCGCGCAGGCTGTCGCACAGGCAATCGGGTGAGCACGTCCTTGGTGCTACCCGTGTTTGAAGCGCGAGCCTGGAAACCGTATCGGCGATCGTTGCATGCTCTGTATCTCGAGTGTCAATCCGGTCGTGCGAAACATCACACCGCACCTATCTTGGGATCATGTCATGAGATTTGGTCTTTTTCTGCGAGCGAGTATCTGCTCCACGGTACTTTTCGCAGTCGTGCCCGCAGTTGCTTTTGCTGATCCGCTTACTGTAACGGTTGACGATCTCGACCATGATGGTCAGTTCGCGAATGCTCAGGTGTACAACGGATTTGGATGTCGTGGCGACAACGTCTCGCCTCGCGTCTCGTGGGCACACGTTCCGTCTGGAACCAGAAGCATCGTCGTCACCATGTACGATCCTGATGCCCCGACCGGCGGGCTCGGGTGGACGCATTGGGCAGTCGTCAATATCCCGCCTTCGGAAACGTCGATTCGGAAAGGGGCATCGGGAGATGTGCGGCTCATGCCGGTGGGCGCGCTCGAGACGCTGACGGATTTTGGCGAATCCCGGTACGGTGGGCCATGCCCGCCGCAAGGTGAGTCTCATCGATATATCGTGACGGTCTCCGCATTGTCCATTCCGCGTGTCGACGTGAAATCGACGTCGAGTCCGGCGGTCGTTGCCTATCAGATGCATGGAAACATTCTTGGACAGGCACAATATATCGCGACCTACCACCGAGCATCGAATTGACAGTGCGTGCCGATTCGCTCGCGGGACGATGTTTCGTTTCAGGGGCCGCAGAGGAAAGCCTGACGCGCATTGGCTGACCGCACAGCCACGATTCAAGGATCAATGAATTGCGATGGTTTTCCGGCTGATCCGGCCGGCGCAAAGCATGCGGTTTGCCCTATCGCACCAATACCGCCTTCACGCAGGCCGGACCCAGGGGCTCGCCGTTGTCGGAGAACGCCCTGAGCGGGTAGACCCTGATATCCATGCGGGGCCGCTCGAAAGCATCGAAGACCCACCGGTCGTGTTCGCCGTAATGGGTGTGGCGCCTGAACCCCATGGACTCCAGTGCCTCCGCGAATTGAGCGAATGTGGGTTCACACGTCGTCAGCGGAGAAGCCTGTGTACCGGGAATCGGATCAAATATCAGATCCACGCGCGGACCGGTATCACCGACCGTCACCCGCTGGAGACTGAATGCCCAGTTGCCCGGCAAGCGTTGACCATAGCCGAACTGATCCTTGCCGATCGGCGTGGTCTGCACGCCAAAGATGCGGTGTACCGTTTCGGGCGTGATGTCGGTAACCTGGCCGCTTGCCTGAATCAGCGCCAGCATGCGCTGTAGCGCTTGCGTCGTGCTCAGGTTGGCTGGCGCACGGGATTCGACAGGCGAATTGCCGGCGGGGTCCGGCGTGGCCGCGTCCGCGGCCTGTCCGTGCACGCTGCCAAACGGGATGCATAAACTCAATGCCGCCACGACGATCCCCCGCGTGACGAACATGCTGTCGGTGCGCCGGACTGAACATTCCGGAATGCTGCTTCGGGGCGGCATCATGCTGAATCCTTGTGGCGGGCGATGATTGGTAAAGGAAGCGCTTCGCACTCCCGATGGCCGATAAGAGCGGACTGGTTCAGTTCATGTGCCGGGATGCTTCGCACCAGCAGAATCGTGCATGTCTTGATCCTGCGTGGGAATGAACATCGCCGACGCAACCGATGCGCGCGGTACTCAGCGTGCCGCGCGAGGGTAGCGGCTGTCGGTCAGGCAGGCACGTAGCCAGCCCGTGTCTTCCGTGCCCAGTTCGGCTTCGGCATCCAGCTTGGGTAGGGCCGTTGGCGTCAAGGCCGGGCGGCCTGGATGGAGATTCCAGCCGGCGGCCGACTTGCGCGACTCATCCGCATCCGGACACGGGCTGCCGCCTTCGGAGCCGTCGCCGCACGCTGCGACGGTTTCCAGCCTGCCCTGGACGACGTTGCCGACCAGGCGTGTCACGTAGTAACCGCCGCTCGCCCAATCGTCCTGCAGGGTGCAGATCCTGTCCTGGTTCTGATAGCGGCGTTCGCTGAAGCATCCGTAGCTCAGTTGACCATCGTGGGGCAGGAAGTCGCATCGGGTCTCGAATCCGGCGAACGGGCCGCCCGTGAACTGCGTCAGAAACGTGCGCTGCGCAAGGGCCGTTTCAAGCAGGCGCGGCGCGGCCTTGCCGCGTTCACTCAAGGTCTCGGTGCGCTGGCGGATCGCCTGGAGCAGGCTCGCACGCAGGGCCTTGGCATTCGGTGCGCCGGGGAAATCGACCGGATCCGCGAAACGCTTGTCACGCGCCGCGAGCCAGCGTTTCTGACTGCGGACCAGCATCGCGCGCAATTCGCTATCGTTGCCCGCCTGCTGCATGATGGCCGTATAGGTTTTGCCCATTTCCGCATCGGCGGCCTTGAGTTTTTCATCGGCACAGATCGTGTGCTCGACGCGGTTGCCGGCCTTCTTGCAGTCGATTGCATGTGCGGAAGCCGCGGTGACGAGCAGGGCGACAGAGGCGACGTGCTGGATGGTGGGTTTCATGCTGGTTTCCGTGCGATTCGGTTGTTCAAGACCCGGGTGAGGCCGCGCTTCAGGTTTGGGCGATCATGGCAAATGTCCGGAGCGATGGTCGCGACGTGCGCTCAACGCACGCCGAGCGAATAGTCCTGACCGTACACCGAGCGAAGTTCACCCGGCTTGCCCAGGAGCTTGAGCGGGCGATACCTGGCGTTGGACAGGATGCGCGTGGCGCGCGGGTAGAACCCCGGGTCGGATGCCAGGCCCTGCACGTGCGCCATGTCGGCCGGGATGCGCGTGAGGGTATAGCGCGTCAGGTCGCACTGGATCTGGCCGCTGACGATCTCGCAGGCTTGCTTGTCGTAGTCCGCGTTGGGCGGCGTGGGGTACAGCCCGTCAATCACGACGGCTTCGCCCGCCGCGACGCTGAACGACGCAAACTCGCGCTTGAGCCGGGTCGAGACCGCCAGCCCGTCGACGGACTTCTCCCGGGTGACGGTCTTCCAGCCCGCGGGCTCGGTCATCTCCGATACCGTTCTCTTCTCCGTTGCCCAGAATGCGCAGCCGCCGCTCTGGACGAAGACCGACGAGCAGTACGTATCCGTGACCTCACGGTCACGAAACTGTGCGTTGAACCATTCCTGCGACTGGATGAAGTCGGTGTTCTTCTTCGGCAGCAACGCGATCTGCCCCAGCGGCGAACGCCCCGGCTTCTGCTGGGTGCCGAGCTGCGACATCGCGTCGGCGGTCGTCTCGTAGGTGTTGCCGGCGACCGTGTAGGTACCCGGATTGACGATGTAGACGAAGTACTGCGCGTTGCCCGCCACGAAGGTCGAGACATAGCCGTGCAGCCCCACTTCGTTGAAGGGTTCGTCCGGCCCCACGCGTATCACGTCACGGGCGTTGGCCTTGTTTTGCCAGATGGTGGTGGCGGTCACGTCGGTACGGAACGCCCATTTCTTCTCGTTGACGGCTTCGTCGCCGGTGTACTTTCTGTCGAGGTTGATGGCGGGCACGATCACGAGGGACTTGCCGGCCACCACGGCGCGGTTGATCAGCCAGTCGATGCCGGCGTGCCAGCGTTCCAGCTTCCGCTCGCGGGGCAGCGCCGGCGGCTCTTTCGATTCGCCCGGCGGCGCCGCGGTGGCGGCCGCGACGAGCGAGCAGATTTCCTTGCGCAGCGTGTCGTCGTCCATCTCCTGCTTCGGGTTGAGTCGGGCGACCACGGAGATCACGCCCAGCGACTCCTCCAGCATGAAGCGGATCGGGAACGCGCGCTTCTCGCCCTGGTCCGGGAGCGGCTGGACGAGCGTGACTTCGGTCAGCGTGCCGTGCCGTTCGTTCGACGTCACGCTCAGGTTTGCCGCGGTGGCCGCTTGTGTCAGCCGGGCGGCCGCATCGGCCGGGTTCAGCGCCTTGATCGGCAACCAGGTGGTGTAGTGGCGGCCGGTGACGCCATCCAGCGCGGGGCGGAAGTTGTAGGTGCAGGTGGTAAAGGCGGGCGCGCCCGGAAAGGCGTCGCCGGGCGATGCGGGCGCCGTAGCAGCCACGCCGGTGTTCACTGCGTTGCGGCTCATGTCGACGCGGCCGAGCATGCCGCACATGCCGCCCCGGATGGCTTCGGGTGCTGCCTGCATGCCTGGGGGCAACGTGGTCGCCACGGAAAGGGTTTTCGCGTCCTGATTGGCCGTCAGCGTAATGGCGAATCCGCGGGCGCGGTCACTTTGCTGTTGCTGGATCGTCAGCTGGCCGGTCGAACCGGTGTAGTGCTCGTCGCCGATCAGGAAGCCGTCGCCCGCGGCGATCTGCTTGAGTTGCGCGATGGCGTTGCGTGCATCCAGGCCCGGCACCGTGGCGAACGTCGAGAAGCGGGTGCCGGCACCGGTGTCGGCTTCACGCTTGAAATTGGCCTCGCAGCCGGCCGCAGCCGCGGCGTGGTGCCAGCCGAGACCCAGCATGAGCCCAAGAAAGGTCAGGCGCAGGCGTGCGGAATTCATGATGGTGCTTCCCCCGTGTAGTGATGGTGTCAAGCCGATGTCTTCCATTCGATCAGCAGTCCGGATGGGCGGCGATGCGCCCGAAACTCTGTGCTTCGGCCGCCTTTGCGGCGGCAGGCAGGCGCTGGCATGCACGGCGCGTGCGAGTGCCCTGATGCCCGCGCACGCCTGCTCAGGCGTTGGCGCCCTTGCACTTCATGCTCGCGATACGTTGGTCCGGCCGGGTGCGGTAGAACACGAAGTTCGTCGCCCCCGGGCCCTGATTGCCGCCCTCTTCATCGACGTAGGTTTCCGCAAACACCGGCACGGCGGCGTTGGCGATGCTGACCCGGAAGAACACGTTATTTTGTGTGTTCGGCGCGGTGGTGCCGTAGTCGAGCGCGCATCGGCCGGCGATGCGCTTGACCGTGGCACGGCGGCCGAGCTGGCGCAGCAGGATGTCCTGCGTGTCGTCGCTCGGGTAGAACTTGCGCAGCGCGATCGACAGGACGTAGGTCGCGTTGCCGTTGAGGACGACGCCGACGTGGCCTTCGTTGTCCATTTTGATGCCGGCTTCCTCGCCGACCTTGCCGTCCGGCACATCCACGTCGCCGAAGCCGGTGAGCAGCGTGCTGCCGCTACGGGTGTGCGTGGCCTCGGGGGAATGGCCGTCCGGATTGCCGAGCGGCTTCGCGTCGCTCCAGTGCACGCCTGGCAGGTTGTCGAACGCCGGCCAGGTTGCCGGCTTCGTCCCGCCGAATACGCCCAGCAGCGTTTGCAGCGGCGATGCCGGGGCTGTTTCCGGCACGTGGGCGGCCGGCAACGACACCGCGGATGCGGGGTCCGCCGTCAGGCTGGCGGGCGGCGTGGCGCGCTCGCACGCGCTCAGGCCGATCAGCAGGACGCCGGCGGATAGCGCACGCCGGACGGGGGGCGGGGGGCGCATGGGCAGACGTTGCATGAGGCGCTCCTGGTTGGCGCGGCGGCCCGGGTGAAGCAGCCGACGACGGGCGATCAGCGGCATTTGACGTCGTAATCCGTGACGGACGGGATGTCCTTCAACTCGGACACCACGCGTGGCGCGGAGGCATGCGTTTGTGCGGCGGCCGGCACGGTGAGCGCGAGGCCAAGCACCAGGCCGGCGCCGTACAGGCCCTTCGATGCGAACGATGCGGCAAGAAGCGGCAGAAAAGCGGCACGCGGCATGACAGAAGATCCGGAGAGATCGGTGGAAGCGGGCTTCAAGGTACGGCGCACAGGTATCTGCCTGTCGCTGGCATGGCGGGCGTGTATTAACCGCCGAATAATTAACCGCCGAATAGCACTTTTGTGAAACGTGTTCATTTCCCAAATATTAGGAACGGAAAATATATCGAGAAGTAGAAACACGGCGGCCGTCGTGCGTGCGCCGATTGCCTCGGCCTTGCTGATCGCGATTCTAGTCAAAGTAGATCGACTAGTATACATTCATCATATCGTTCTTCTCGCGTCGCCAAGGGGTGGGCCGGAGGCCAAGCGGTGCAAGGGCGCCGAGTGTGGTTTGGGCAGGAATTTCACCATGACGCTGACAGCCAGTATCAATGAGATTGCCCGTAGCCTGAACGGGTTGGAGCCACCTTGGCTGCCCGCCTACGACATGCGGGCCTATGCAGAAAAGGTGGATTCGGAATGCGGATATAGCGCCGAAATGATGGTCGCCCTCGAGATCAATACGAGAATGTTCGAGGAAGTCGTTGCATACGTGCATTTGTGCGGCGCGTTTGCTTCGCTGCATCCATCCACTGCGCGGCAGTACGAATGCGTGCGCAACGACCGGGCCGAAATCGACGATGTGCTCGCACACCATGGGACCGGCGCATGCCCGACGTACACGGGGTTGCTGACGTCGTTCGTCGATCGGGGCATCGTCGTGCGATGTGCGCCAGGTTGATGTCCAGCCCCAATAACGGCTTTGTGCCGCTTTCCTTTCGACAGCAACGCATCGTGTTCGCAGTCGCGAACAGGACCCAGCTCAAGATGACCACGCCTCCCGGACGCCCTGCCATGCAGACAAGAGCCATCAAGAAATCCACTGTTTTGTTCGCCCGGGTCAACCAGGCGATCGCCGACAGGTCGCGTCAATACCCGACGGCCGTTCGCGCGACGGTCGGGCTATTGCTCGTCGCCAGCGTGCTTTCGGGGTGCGCGCCGCTATCGGCGTCCGCGCCGGCCGATCCTCAACAACAGGCTGTCGCGGAGCAGCGGAATGCGAATGCGTTGTATAGCCGGAAGGTATTGGCATACAAGCCGATGTTCGAGAATCCTGGCGGCTATGGTCGAGCGCAGATACTGGACACGTACGAGGCGGTCCTCCAGCAGTACTCCGTCGCGGCAATCGTGTATGCCCGCATCATCTATCCCGAGGCTCGACAGACGCTTCCGCCGGCCTTGCAGCCATTGCCGGCGCCGTCGGGGCCGGTCACGCTGGCGGTCGTCAATCGCGACTACGAACATGTACTCGGCATGAGCGCTGCATTGTGGGAAATGGATATGGCGGCGAACTTTGGCCGGCCCTCCAAATTGCCGATACCGAAATACACCGGCCCTGTGCTGATCATGCCGCCTTTGCCACCGTTTCCGCCGCTGCAGGATGTTCGCGATCCCAAGTTCGCACGGCTCGTGACCATGACGAAGAAAGTAGACGACGCGCAGAAGGCGGATCTGGCACGAGAGCACGCCGCGATCGAGCAACAGTATGCCGAGCAGGCCGCGTGGCGGGCTCGGCACCCCATGGGGCAGTATGACAACATCGATCCGAGGACCGGACTACCGTACGCGCCCCCGCCACAGGAGACGCAGCGATGGTGCATGATGGGCGGTGGCCGGGTGCCTTGCTGAAAACGCTGCGCGCAACGGTAACGGCTGCCCGATCGGTTGCCGACCGGGCGGATACATGATCCCGACGAGGGATCGTCTACGTCAAAATTCGGTCATCGATGGAGGTGTCGGCTTGGGAGACGATGTTTGCTGACACCGCCTCGGCAGCGCATTGCAATCAGTTGATACCGAGGCGATGCAGGGCGCCCGTATTGCCGAAGCCCGCATTCCAGAGGCCGCAGTTTCCCTTCACTTCGTAGTAGCCGATGATGTTTTGCTTGTCCGTCCACAACATCACGTCGCAGCGCTCCTGAGTGTGAACGGTTTCGACATACTGAACGACGGTGTTGCCCTCTACTGCCGTACCTACCGCGCGTTGCGAATCCCACGCTGCGCCGTTTCGAGTGAACATGTACCACCGCTGCCCGTAAAACTTGCTATCGCGGCTCACGCTCGTTTCCACGCCCGTATGGTTCGGTCGGCCGAACCGCTTGATCGCCTCGTTGATATCCTTCCCCATCAGGTTACTGGCAGCTTCGCGCTCGGGAGCGAGCGTTGAACAAGCGGAAAGCAGTGACAAAAAGGCGACGCAGAGGATGCGCTTTTGAGTATGCATTTTTGGCCTTTGGAGGGCGATACGACGTGCGAGGTGGCTACCGGTCGACCGCCGCCGGGGGCGAGGCGAGGTAGGTTGCAACGAAGCACGTGCTTTCCCGAAAATGTTAGCTATTCGAAATAAAATCGGCCGTTGTGACGAGAATCACGCGTGGTTTGCGCGCTGCAAATTTTAGTCGAAGTAGATAGAGTGGTATACCTTCATTTCCTCGTCGTGCGTCGGCCAGGAGCGAACAGGCCGGGATGTCCGGGATCGATGGATGGCGACGCTCATCGGAAACGAGCAAGGTTCCTCCGCTTGGCCGCGTCGAGATGTCTGTCGCATCCCGCGCGAGGAGCAAGCGCGCATGTCATCGCGCACCGCAGGGAATGGCGGAGGGGCAGGCGTTACGGCCCCAAAGAGTGCGGTCGTATCCGGCAGTCTGCAACACATGCCTGACAGGCTGAAAGGAGCGGTGCTGGCGGCGGTGCTAAGATGCCGCCCTGTAGTCAGGAGATGCATGAATGCGCGCGAGCAAACGCCAGCAGGTGGTCGACAAGG
The DNA here is from genome assembly GCF_011753045.1 of Burkholderia sp. Ap-955. NCBI lineage: Bacteria > Pseudomonadati > Pseudomonadota > Betaproteobacteria > Burkholderiales > Burkholderiaceae > Burkholderia > Burkholderia sp. Ap-955. The sequence goes on along the minus strand of NZ_VWWH01000002.1, from coordinate 241,998 downwards.
CCGGTGAGTTGTTTTCCCTCCATGGCTTTCATCCGGTCGGCATCGACCGGATCATCGCCGAAGCGGACGTTGCCCGCATGACGCTCTACCATCACTTCGCGGGCAAGGACGATCTGATCAAGGCAGTGCTGGAACAGCGCTACACCTTCATCATGGAGAGCATCGCCGCCAAGCTCGGCCCCATGCCGCACGCCGCTGCGCGCCTGAAGGGGATTTTCGACTGGTACGGCACCTGGTTCAGCAGCCCGGAGTTCGCGGGCTGCCTGTTCGAGCGGGCGCTGGCCGAGTTTGGCGCGACCTGCCCGAAGGTGACCGACGTGGCGGTGCGCTATCGGGATGACTTGCTGGCCCTGATGGAGCAACTGCTTGCCGAGATCGTTCCGCGTCGCCGGGCACGTCAACTGGCAGGCGTGTACGTGATGTTGCTGAGCGGGGCCACGGCGGACGCGCGTGCGATCGGAGATCCGCGGGCTGCCGCAAGGGCATGGCGGGCGGCGGAGATGCTGCTGAACGAGTCCAAAGCCGCAGCTGAAAGCATGCGTAAAGCCCGGAGCCGTCGTGCTTGATCGTTGGTGGTCCTTGTCTTTGGTCTTGGCGCACCGTCGGCCGTAGCGGGTACGAACGCGGGCCAACGCCGGCAAGCATTCGGCGAATGCGGTGCAAGGTGCGCCCGGCATCCATGCCGATGGGTTCCACGAGAACGCGCCGGGCCCCCCTCATTGATTGAGCACCGAACTGGCCAGCGTTGCTGCGAACGTCAGCAACACCAGCGAGGAGCACCGCAACACGATGGAAGCCAGTCGGCCCTCCGAGCGATTCATGACCAGCAGTCGCCCCGACCGAGACCACAGCAGTCCGATCGGAATCAGGGTGATCAGAAATACACCTGTCGACGTCAAGAAAATCTCGAGCGACCTGAACGCCGACTCCGGGAAAATTGCGCTTGAAAACAACAAGGCCTTGGGATTCATCAAGGTCGCAAAGAACAGCCCTCGGAACGCCAGCGGCGGCGAGTCGGTGGCGCCGAAGTCGGCGCCTTTGAACCACATGTTCACGGCGAGGTAGAAGATGAACGTGGCGCTGATCAACTTGACGCAACTGACAATCCACGGATATTGCGTCGCCAACGACCAGAGAAAGAATCCCCATACGGTGATGGCGATCACATAGCCAGACGCCTCCGCCGCGACCAACCTGCACGCACCACGCAGATTCAGCTTGAGCCCGGCAGACAGCAGCAGCGTGTTTGTCGGCCCGGGGACCAGCAGCACAATGGCGGCGTAGAACGACATTTTCAGCATGGGACTCAATGTCAACATGGGCTGACCCCGTCTGACCAACGATTGGCTGGGTGAAATGGCCGATTACTGGCGAAGCGTGAATCTGTATGGGTTGTCGGAAGGCGACCCCGGCAGGATGGCGCCGGCAAAGCAGAAAGTGGCATGCAAGGCGACGGTGTCGGAACCCATCATTGTCAGGCCGAGTGGCGTCCCGGAATATGTGCCGCATAATCATAAGCCGTGGAAATTATCACTGACAACACTTATTCCTCACGTTTGAAATTCTGAAATTCCACGAGCGATTGATTCATTCGATCATCATGATATTCGAGTTTTTTGCGTGCTTAATCCGGTTCAGAAATAAAACCTGAGAATCTGGAATTGTCGTTGTCATTGATCCGGGAATTTGAAGGTTCCAGGTCGAAGTTACCGCAATAAGTCTGCTCACATTTTAATGGCGTAATTTTTGCGGGGCCGCGTCCGGTAATGTAATGGCGGCCGCCGATGCGTCTGGCCGGGATGGGCGAAAAATGGGGATAATTTAACGGTCATGCACTAACCATTAAATTGACAACAAATATAGTGGCTAATATGAAAACGGTTTATTGTCCGCGTGCATCGTATTCAGTATTTGGATCGCGAAACGGAGCCGGTGTAAAACAAATCAAAATCCTGTCAAACATGCCAGTTTGATTTAATTAATCGACGGCCTATTCTAAACGCGGATCAATTGAGCACCCTCGCGGAAGTCCATTCGGGTTTTAAATCCTATGGGAAGCGTGTCATGAGCAATCCGATCAAGCATATCGTCATCGTGGGCGGCGGCACCGCGGGCTGGATGTCCGCCTCGTACCTCGTCCGGGCGCTCCAGCAGCAGGCGAGCATTACGCTCATCGAGTCCGAGGCGATCCCACGGATCGGCGTGGGCGAGGCGACCATCCCGAATTTGCAGAAGGTGTTCTTCGACTTCCTCGGGATACCGGAGCGGGAGTGGATGCCCCAGGTGAACGGCGCGTTCAAGTCCGCCATCAAGTTCGTGAACTGGAGGAAGTCCCCCGACCGCTCGCGCGACGATCACTTCTACCATTTGTTCGGCAGCGTGCCGAACTGCGACGGCGTGCCGCTGACCCATTACTGGCTGCGCAAGCGCGAACAGGGCTTCCAGCAGCCGATGGAGTACGCCTGCTACCCGCAGCCCGACGCGCTCGACGCCAAGCTGGCACCGTGCCTGCTCGACGGCACCCGCCAGATGCCCCACGCATGGCACTTCGACGCGCACCTGGTGGCCGATTTCCTGAAGCGCTGGGCCGTCGGGCGCGGGGTGAAACGCGTGGTCGACGAGGTCGTGGAGGTTCACCTGAACGAGCGCGGCGACATCGCCAGCCTGTCCACCAAGGCGGGGCGGACGCTGGAGGCGGACCTGTTCATCGACTGCTCCGGCATGCGCGGGCTCTTGATCAACCAGGCCCTGAAAGAGCCCTTCATCGACATGTCCGACTACCTGCTGTGCGACAGCGCGGTCGCCAGCGCGGTGCCCAACGACGACGCGCGCGTGGGGATCGAGCCGTACACGTCCGCGATCGCGATGAACTCGGGCTGGACCTGGAAGATTCCGATGCTGGGCCGGTTCGGCAGCGGCTACGTGTTCTCGAGCAAGTTCACGTCGCGCGACCAGGCCACGGCCGACTTCCTCAAGCTCTGGGGCCTCTCGGACGAGCAGCCGCTCAACCAGATCAAGTTCCGGGTCGGGCGCAACGGGCGGGCGTGGGTCAACAACTGCGTCGCGATCGGGCTGTCGTCGTGCTTTCTGGAGCCGCTGGAATCGACGGGGATCTACTTCATCTACGCGGCGCTTTACCAGCTCGTGAAGCACTTCCCCGACACCGGGTTCGATCCGCGGTTGAGAGACGCGTTCAACGCCGAGATCGTCTACATGTTCGACGACTGCCGGGATTTCGTCCAGGCGCACTATTTCACCGCGTCGCGCGACGACACACCGTTCTGGCTCGCGAACCGGCACGACCTGCGGCTCTCGGACGCCATCAAGGACAAGGTCGAACGCTACAAGGCGGGGCTGCCGCTGACCACCACGTCGTTCGACGACGCCACGTACTACGAAACGTTCGACTACGAATTCAAGAACTTCTGGCTGAACGGAAACTACTACTGCATCTTTGCCGGCCTGGGGCTGCTGCCCGACCGATCGCTGCCGCTCTTGCGGCACCGGCCGGCGTCGATCGACAAGGCCGAGGCGATGTTCGCCCGCATCCGGCGCGAGGCCGAGCGTCTGCGGACGAGCCTGCCGACGAATTACGACTATTTGCGGTCGCTGCGTGACGGCGATGCAGGGCGGGCGCGCAGCCGGCCCGGGCCGGCGGTGGTGGCGCCGGAGACCCTGTAGTGGCGCGCGAACTGGGCCGGGTAGGCGAATTCGCGGCCGCGCACGCCGCGGTGGCGGCCTGCGATCCGCTGCAGGCGAGGGCGCTCGTGCTGCAGCTGCCGGGCCTGAATCGCAAGAAGGACGTGCCCGGCATCGTCGGCCTGTTGCGCGAGTTTCTTCCGGCGCACGGCGTGCCGCCCGGCTGGGGCTTCGTCGAAGCGGCCGCCGCGATGCGGGACATCGGGTTCTTCCTGGGGTCGCTCAAGCGGCACGGACACGAGCCCGTGGACGTGGTGCCCGGGCTCGAGCCGGTGCTGCTCGACCTCGCGCGCGCGACCGACCTGCCGCCGCGCGAGACGCTCCTGCATGTGACGGTCTGGAACCCCGCGACGGCCGACGCGCAGCGGAGCTACAGCGGGCTCGACGACGAAACGCACCTGCTCGAGAGCGTACGCATCTCGATGGCGTCCCTCGAGGCGGCCATCGCGTTGACGGTGGGGCTGTGCGACGTGCCGCTGCGGTCGCCCGCGTTCGAGGAAGGGTGCGTCGAGCTGGCGGCCTGTCTTCAGAAAATGGTCGAGTCCATCGTTTACGCCTACCGCTTCATCTCGCCGCAAGTCTTCTACGACGAGCTTCGCCCCTTCTACGAACCGATTCGGGTCGGGGGCCTAAGCTACCTCGGCCCCGGCGCCGTGGAAATGCCCCTCTTCGTGCTGGAGCACGTCCTGTGGGGCTCGCAATCCGACCATCCCGCTTATCGGGAATTCAAGGAGACGTACCTGCCTTATGTGCTTCCCGCGTTCAGGGCCGTCTACGCCCGGTTCGCCGGGGAGCCGTCGCTCGTCGACCACGCGCTCGCCGACGCGCAACAGGCCCGCGCGCGGGGCGAGCCCGTCGGAGCAGGGCTGGCGGCCCTCGAGCGGATCTTCGAGGTCCTGCTGCACTTCCGGGCGCCCCACCTCAAATTGGCGGAGCGGACGTACGAAGCCGGGCAGAGCGGCCCCACGATCGGCAGCGGGGGGTACGCGCCCAGCATGCTCGGCGATCTGCTCACGCTCACGCGTGCCGCGCGGTTTCGCCTGCGCGCCGCGCTCGACGAACCCTGACGCCTGACGCGCTTGGCCATGTGTTCCATCTCACCAGGAGAGCTTGCCCCCATGACTCAGAAGAGCACTGCAAACGAGCGGGACGACCACCACTTCGACGTGATCATCCTCGGCTCGGGCATGTCCGGGACCCAGATGGGGGCCATCCTGGCCAAACAACGGTTTCGTGTCCTGATCATCGAGGAGTCGTCGCACCCGCGGTTCACGATCGGCGAATCGTCGATCCCCGAGACGTCCCTGATGAACCGCATCATCGCCGATCGCTACGGCATTCCGGAGCTGGACCACATCACGTCGTTCTATGCGACGCAGCGTTACGTCGCGTCGAGCACGGGCATCAAGCGCAACTTCGGCTTCGTGTTCCACAAGCCCGGCGAGGAGCACGACCCGAAGGAGTTCACGCAGTGCGTCATTCCCGAGCTGCCGTGGGGGCCGGAGAGCCATTATTACCGGCAGGACGTCGACGCCTACCTGCTGCAAGCGGCTATCAAATACGGCTGCACGGTCCGCCAGAAGACGAGCGTGACTGACTACCACGCCGACAAGGACGGCGTCGCGGTGGCCACCGCCCAGGGCGAACGGTTCACCGGCCGGTACATGATCGACTGCGGGGGACCCCGCGCGCCGCTCGCGACCAAGTTCAACCTCCGCGAAGAGCCGTGCCGCTTCAAGACGCACTCGCGCAGCCTCTACACGCACATGCTCGGGGTCAAGCCGTTCGACGACATCTTCAAGGTCAAGGGGCAGCGCTGGCGCTGGCACGAGGGGACCTTGCACCACATGTTCGAGGGCGGCTGGCTCTGGGTGATTCCGTTCAACAACCACGCGCGGTCGACCAACAACCTGGTGAGCGTCGGCCTGCAGCTCGACCCGCGTATCTACCCGAAAACGGACATCCCCGCGCAGCAGGAGTTCGATGAATTCCTCGCGCGGTTCCCGAGCATCGCGGCGCAGTTTCGCGATGCCGTGCCGGTGCGCGACTGGGTCAAGACCGACCGCCTGCAGTTCTCGTCGCGCGCCTGCGTCGGCGACCGCTATTGCCTGATGCTGCACGCGAACGGGTTCATCGATCCGCTCTTCTCCCGCGGGCTCGAGAACACCGCGGTGACCATTCACGCGCTCGCGGCGCGCCTCATCAAGGCGCTGCGCGACGACGATTTTTCCCCCGAGCGCTTCGAGTACATCGAGCGCCTGCAGCAGAAGCTGCTGGACCACAACGACGACTTCGTCAGCTGCTGTTACACGGCGTTCTCGGATTTCCGCCTGTGGGACGCGTTCCACAGGCTGTGGGCGGTCGGCACGATCCTCGGGCAGTTCCGGCTCGTGCAGGCCCACGCGAGGTTCCGCGCGTCGCGCAACGAGCGCGACCTCGATCACCTCGACGACAACGCCCCGTATCTCGGCTTCCTGTGCGCGGACATGGAGGGGTACTACCAGTTGTTCAACGACGCCAAGGCCGAGGTCGAAGCCGTGAGCGCCGGGCGCAAGACGGCCGGGGAGGCCGCCGCGCGGATTCACGTCCTCATCAACGAACGGGAATTCGCGAAGCCGATGTTCGGCTTCGGGTACTGCATCACCGGGGCCAAACCGCAGCTCAACAACTCGAAGTACAGCCTGGTGCCGGCGATGAAGCTGCTGCACTGGACGCAGACGAGCGCGCCGGCCGAGGTGAAAAAGTACTTCGACTACAACCCGATGTTCGCGCTGCTCAGGGCGTACGTCACCACCCGCATCGGCCTGGCGTTGAAGTAGTCGGCCGACACAGCCACGAAAACATGGACGACGTTCAATTTCAATTGCATCAGGCGGATGCCAGGGAGCAACCGTCGGGGGCGTACGATGCGACCACGCGCGTGGCCGCGAGCTGGTACGTGGCGATGCGTTCGGACGACCTCAAGGACAAGCCGCTGGCGCTGACGCTCTTCGGCCGGCCCTGCGTGGCGTGGCGCGGCGCGACGGGGCGGGCCGTGGTGATGGACCGCCACTGCTCGCACCTCGGCGCGAACCTGGCCGACGGGCAGGTCAAGGACGGGTGCATCCAGTGCCCGTTTCACCACTGGCGGTACGACGAGCAGGGCCAGTGCATTCACATTCCGGGCCACAGCCAGGCGGTGCACCGGCTGGAGCCGGTCCCGCGCGGGGCGCGCCAGCCGACGCTGGTCACCGCCGAGCGGTACGGCTACGTGTGGGTCTGGTACGGCTCCCCGCAGCCGCTGCACCCGCTGCCCGAGATCGCCGCGGCCGATGTCGACAACGGCGACTTCATGCACCTGCACTTCGCGTTCGAGACGACGACGGCGGTCCTGCGGATCGTCGAGAACTTCTACGACGCGCAGCACGCGCACCCCGTCCACGCGCTGCCGATCTCGGCCTTCGAGCTCAAGCTCCACGACGACTGGCGCCCGTGGCCGGAGGTCGAGCCGCTGGCCCGGGCGGGCGCGTGGTTCGGCGCCGGGATCGACTTCACCGTGAACCGGTACTTCGGGCCCCTCGGCATGCTGTCGCGCGCGCTCGGCTTGAACATGTCGCAGATGAACCTGCACTTCGACGGCTATCCCGGCGGGTGCGTCATGACCGTCGCGCTGGACGGAGACGCCAAATACAAGCTGCTCCAGTGTGTGACGCCGGTGAGCGACGGCAAGAACGTCATGCACATGCTCATCTCGATCAGGAAGGCGGGCGGCCCCCTGCGCCGCGCGATCGACTACGTGCTGTTCGGGCTCCAGACGAAGCAGGCCGCGGGGTACGACGTCAAGATCTGGAACGGGATGAAGCCGGACGGCGGCGGCGCATACAGCAAGTACGACAAGCTCGTGCTCAAGTACCGCGCGTTCTACCGGGGCTGGGTCGAGCGCGTCGCCGCAAGCGAGCGGCCAGGCGCGAGTCGGCGGCCGTAGTCGATGCCGGCACCGATCGGCGAGCCGGCATCGACGACGCATCAATACGAGAGACCGTATCCGAACGGATACAACGGATGCGCGGTGTCGTGCGGCACGTCTTCCCGTTGCGCCGCGACTTCCGCCATCGACGACGGCAGCTCGAACGGCAGCTTCCCTTGCGGTTGACCTTTCCCGGTCAGCACGTCGAACAGCGCGGCATCGGTCACGCCGAAATTGGCGAGGATCGCGGTGGCCTTGTCCTGCACGTTGGTCAGGATCGCGGGACGATCCATGTACACCGAGACGATCGACTTCGGCGCAAGCGCGGCCTGCTTGATGGCCTCGTAGTCCGCACTGCCGTCGACGAACGCGAGACTGCCTTCATGCTGCATCGAGCCGAACATGTAGTTCGGGTGCAGCGTTTGATAGGGCGTGCTCACGCGGAGAATCGCGACGTCAGCGGCTTGCGGCGTATCGACGACCTGATAGCCATATTGCCGTGCGACGGCGGGGTCGATGCCGTACAGCCAGACTTTCTTGCCCGACGCCGTCATCGGCAGCAGCTTGCCGTTGTTCTGCAGCAGCACCATCGAACGGCGCTGCGCATCGAGCGCCCGGGCCTGGAAGTCGGCGTTTCCGACGATCTTGCCGGCCGCGTCCGCATCGACATACGGATGGTCGAACAGGCCTTGCTGGAATTTCTGCAGCAGGACGCGATAGGCCGACTCCGACAAGCGGTCTTCCGACAACTGCCCGCGGTTGACGGCGTCGATGAGGTCGCTCGGATCGTCGTCTCCGCCGAACTGGTCGATGCCGGCGTTGACCGCTCGCGCGAAACGCTGCACGCGGGTCGCGCCCTCCATCCCCCAGGGCATGCCCAGTCCGACGAACGACGGGGCCCCCGACGACACGCCGTTGATGCAGTTCGCGTCGCAGTCGTCGGCGATCAGCCAGTCGGACAGGATCACGCCCTTGAAGCCGTATTTCCCGCGCAGCAGGTCGGTCAGCAACGCCTTGTCGTAAGCCCCGCCGACCGGCTCCAGCGTGATGCCGTCGACCGTCACCGTCGTGTCGGGTTCGGAATAGGTCGGCATGACCGAGCCGACGTTGGCGGCAAAGGCACCTTCGAACGGCTTCAGGTGATAGGCGAAATTGTTGCCCGGATAGGTCGCATAGCGGCCGTAGTAATTGTGGCTGTCGAACCCGAGTTTCTGCGCGCCATATCCGGCCCAGTGCTTGACGACGGCGATGACGCTGTTGGCCTGGATGCCGTTGCTGCCGCCCTGGAAGCCTTCGATATAGGCCTGGACCTGCGTGCGGGCGAGATCGGCGTCCTCGCCGAAGGTGCCGTTGATGCGTGCCCAGCGCGGCTCGGTCGCCAGGTCGGCCTGCGGCGAAAGCGCTTCGGTGATGCCGACCGCGCGATACTCCTGGCGCGCGATATCGCCGAAGTTTCGCGTGAGTGCCGCGTCGCCGATCGCGGCGAAGCCGAGCGTTTCCGGCCACTGCGAGAAGCCGCTGCCGCCCGCGCTTGCGCCGAGCGTGTACTGGAAATGGTTGCGCGGGTCGGAACTGATCGACACCGGGATGCCGAGCCGGGACTGCTCCGCCAGCTTCTGAATCTGGTTGCCTTGGTCGGCCATGGTGTGCGGATCGGCACTCATGCGCGTGATGAAGGTGTTGACGCCCCGCTGATTGATGAGCGTCTTGAGCGCGGCCAGGTCGTACGCGGAGCCGGTGCCCGCACCGGTCGTGTCGTTCAGCACCGGCGCGGTGCCGTGCATCATCAGGCCGGCTTTCTCGGCCAGCGTGAGGCGGCCGACCAGGTCCCGTGCACGCACTTCGGCACTCAGCCGCCAGTCTTCGTAGGGCTCGAGCTGGCCGCTCTTGTCCATGTCCTTGAACTTCAGGCCGTCCTTGGTGATCAGGTTCAACGTCGTGTAGCCGAAGTCCTGCTGCGTGACAGGCGTGGAAGAGGAGTCGACGCCGCCGCAGGCATACAGCCCCAGGGTGAGCGCTGTGCCGGATGCGGCCCATGCCGATCGGCGAATGGCGGATCTCGTGATGCGTTGCATTGCTTGTCTCCTGAATCGGATTTTTTTGGCGCGGCCGTGATGCATGACGCATGGCCGCCGGCCACTTTACCGAGCTGTTTCAGGGGACGTTTTGCCGCCGGGTGCAGTTTTTGCCCCGCTGGGGCGCGATGTGTCAGGCGGCGTGCGGCGCCGAGGTGTCGGGGCGGGCAGGCGTGCCACCCGACGACGCGCCCTTGCGTTCGTTCGCGATCCAGCCGCCGAACAGCTGGATCTTCTGCTGCTGTTCCGCACCGTCCGGATACACGAAGTAGTAGCCCATCCCCGTCGGCAACGAGAGGTCGAACGGCATCACCAGCCGGTGCGCCGCCACGCTTTCGTCCGCGAGCGTCCGGTCGCCGATCGCGACGCCGTAGCCGTCGATCGCCGCGTGCGTCGCGAGATCCAGCGTTTCGAAGCTCAAGCCGCGCGTCGAGTCGACGTGCGGCGCGCCCGCATGGTCGAGCCACCGCTTCCAGTCGCGATGGTCGCGCGTCGGATGCAGCAACGTGTGACCGGCCAGGTCGTCGAGACTTGCGAGCGGCTGCCGGTCCGGCAGGTTCGGAGCACAGACCGGTGTGAGCCGTTCCTCGAACAACGGGATCGCATGCATGTCGGGGCCGGCGCCGGCCGCGTAGATCACCGCGGCGTCGAACGGCTCCATGCGGAAGTCGACCTGGTGATCCCAGGTGGTGGTGATCTGCACCTGCAGTTCGGGGTGCTCGGCCTGGAACCGCATGATGCGCGGCAGCATCCACTGCATCATGCAGGTCGGCACCTTCAGCGCGAGTTCGGTCCGCCGGCGCGACAGGCGCATCGAGACCTCCTCGATGCGCGCGAAGCTTTCGCGCACGGTCGGCAGCAGGAGTTCGCCTTCGGCCGTCAGCGTCAGCCCCTTGGGCGTGCGCTTGAACAGCGCGAACTGATAGAAGCTCTCGAGCGCGAGGATCTGCCGGCTCACGGCCCCCTGGGTCAGGCACAGGTGCTCGGCGGCGCGCGTGAAGCTGCCGTGACGGGCAACGATGTCGAAGACCTGCAGCGCGTTGAGGGAGGGAAGTCGTTTCATCGGGAGAGTCGGGGTGGAACGGGCGCGCGACGGCGCACCACGGTATCGCTCAGTGCAGGATCTTCGCGAGGAAGTCCTTCGCGCGTTCCGATTTCGGATTCGAGAAGAAATCGTCCTTGCGGTCGTCCTCGACGATCGCGCCCTTGTCCATGAAGATCACGCGGTGGGCGACCTTCTTCGCGAAGCCCATCTCGTGCGTGACGACCATCATCGTCATCCCTTCCTGCGCGAGTTCGACCATCACGTCGAGCACTTCGTTGATCATCTCGGGGTCGAGCGCGGACGTCGGCTCGTCGAACAGCATCGCGATCGGGTCCATCGACAGCGCGCGCGCGATCGCGACACGCTGCTGCTGGCCGCCCGACAGCTGGCCCGGAAACTTGTGCGCATGCGCCTTCAGGCCGACGCGGTCGAGCAGCTTCAGGCCCTTCTCGTTCGCTTCGTCCTTGCCGCGGCCGAGCACCTTGACCTGCGCGAGCGTCAGGTTCTCGGTGATCGACAGGTGCGGGAACAGCTCGAAATGCTGGAACACCATCCCGACCTTCGAACGCAGTTTCGACAGGTTCGTCTTCCTGTCGCCGACCGACTGGCCGTTCACGAGGATCCCACCCTGCTGGAACGGCTCGAGGCCGTTCACGGTCTTGATCAGCGTGGATTTGCCCGAACCCGACGGGCCGCACACGACGACCACTTCACCTTTCCTGACCTCGGTCGTGCAGTCGGTGAGGACCTGAAACGGGCCGTACCACTTCGAAACGTTGCTGATGGAAATCATGGAAGTTCCTGGATCGTAATGAAGCGCGCGCGGCGCCGGTTCAGCGGGCCTTCGCGACGCGATAGCGACGTTCGAGCACGCGGGCATAACACGTCAGCGGGAAGCACGTCGCGAAGTAGAGCAGCGCGACCATCGCGTAGATCGGAAACGGCTTGAATACCGCGTTGGTGATGATGTTGCCCGTCTTGGTCAGTTCGGTCAGCCCGATGATTGACGTCAGCGCGGTGCTCTTGACTGACTGTACGAGGAAGCCGACGGTCGGCGGCAGCGCGATCTTCCACGCCTGCGGCCACACCACGTAGCGCAGCTGCTGGGTCCACGTCATGCCGAGGCTGGCCGCCGCGTTCCACTGGCCGCGCGGTACCGCGTCCACGCAGCCGCGCCAGATGTCGGTCAGATACGCGCTGGCGTTCAGCGTCAGCACGACCGACGCGGCAACCCAGGGCGTCACGTCGATGCCGACGAGCGGCAGGCCGAAGAAGCCGAGGAACAGCTGCATCAGCAACGGCGTGCCCTGGAACACCTCGACGTACAGGATCACGAAGCGACGCAGCGCGGCCGACGCCGAGATGCGCATTGCCAGCAGCGCGAACCCGGCGACGCTGCCGCCGACGAACGTGATCAGCGACAGCAGCAGGGTCCAGCGCGCGGCGAGCAGCAGGTTCCACGCGATGTCCTGGAAGGTGAATTCGATCATCGTGCACGCTCCGTCGACAGGCGGGTTTCAGGGGAACGGGCCCGCCACGCGAGGCGGCCAAGACAGCCGCGCCGAGGCGCGGCCGCCGCGCCGCGCTGCGTGCGGCCCGAGAACAGGCGCCGGCCGATACGATTGAGCAGCATGCGCAGCGCGATCGACAGCAGCAGGTAGATCGCGGTCACGACGATATAGATCTCGAACGCACGGAAATTGCGCGACTGGATGAAGTTCGCCGCATAGGTCAGGTCGGGCACCGAGATCTGCGACACGACCGCCGAGCCGAGCATCACGATCAGCACCTGTCCGAGCAGCGCGGGGTACACGTTCGCGAGCGCCTGCGGCAGCACGACGTGGCCGAACACCTGCCGGCCGTGCAGCCCGAGCGCGCGCGCCGCCTGCACCTGCCCGTGCGGCACCGATTCGATGCCGGCGCGCAGGATCTCGACCGCGTACGCGCCCAGGTTGACCGTCATCGCCAGCACGGCCGCCTGGGCTTCGTCGATGTGCACGCCGATCCCGGGCAGCCCGAAGAAGATGAAGAACAGCTGGACCAGGAACGGCGTATTGCGGATCAGCTCGACGTAGGCCGCGACGAGCAAGCGCGCCCAGCGCGGGCCGGCGAGCGCGACCCACGCGCCGGTGGTGCCGATCAGGCCGCCCAGCACGGTGGCGGCCGCGGTGAGGCCGAGCGTCACGCCGATGCCGCGCGCGAGCATGCCGGCGTACAGGCCGAAATCGCTGAAGTCGAACACGTAGGTCATCGCGATGCCTTTCGTCGTGAATGCGGGGCGGGGGCGGCGCGCATTACAGGTCGGCCGGCAGTGCCGCGTGCAGCCATTTCTGCGACAACGCATTCAACGTGCCGCTCTTGCGGGCGCCGGCAATCGCGTCGTTGACCTTCTGCATCAGGCGCGGCTCGTTCTTGTTCAGGCCGACGTGATCGGGCGAGCTGAACAGCGAGAACTTCTGCTCCGGATCGATCGACGGATGGCGCGCGATGATCGTCGCGCCGACGTCGTTGCCGACCACGAGCAGTTGCGCCTGCCCCGACAGGAACGCCGCGATCGCGCCGTTCGGATCGTCGAAGCGCTTGATCGTCGCGCTCGGCGGCGCGACCTTGCTGACGCTCAGATCCTCGAGCGTGCCGCGCGCGACCGCGACCGACTTGCCGGCGAGATCGGCGTTGCCCTTCACGGCCAGCGATTTCGGGCCGAACACCGCGAGGTAGTACGGTGCATACGCGCTCGAGAAGTCGATCACCTTCGCGCGTTCCGGCGTCTGCCCGACCGATAGCAGCATGTCGGTCTTGCGGTCGGCGAGATAGGCCATCCGGTTGTCGCCGGTGACCTGCACGAGTTCGACTTTCGCGTTGAGTGCCTTGCCGATCAGGTTCGCCATGTCGATGTCGTAGCCTTGCGGCTTCATGTCGGGGCCGATCGAGCCGAACGGCGGGTAGTCCTCGAACACGCCGATGCGCACGACGCCCGATTTCGCGATCGTGTCGAGTGCGTCGGCATGCGCGAGCGGCGCGAACGCGGCAAGGGCCGCGGTGCCGGCGCAGGCGCAGAGGAGGACGGTACGGGCGAGCAGGCGCTGCACGTGGCGGGTGGCTTGGGACGTTGCGTTCATGGTGAGATCCTCGTGGCTGTGCGGGAGTGCGCGGGAGAAAGGAAGGGAATCAGGCGCCGCGGGCGGCGATGAGCTTGCAGGCATGGGCGGGCAGTTCCGCGAGCACCGGCATGCCGACGCGGAGGTCGGGCGTCTCGCGCGGCGTCGTCGCGGCCGTCAGCGTGAAGCCGCGGCAGTCGATCGTCGCTTCGATCGACGCGCCGACGTCGCGCACGAACGTGATCGTGCCGGCCAGCGTATTCGGTGCCGCAGCCGGCTGGCCGGGGCGCACGCAGACGTCCTCGGGACGAATCAGCAGGCGCACGGCGTCGGTCGCGCGCGGCGTGTCCGGTGCGCGCCGGATCGCGAGACGCTGCCCACCGGGCAGCACGATGGCGTCGTCGCCGTCGCACGCGACCGGCAGGATGTTGCCGAGGCCGATGAAGTCGGCAACGAATTCGTTGACCGGATCGCGATAGATGTCGAGCGGCCGGCCGACCTGCTGGATCCGGCCTTTTTCCATCACGACGATCTCGTCGGCCATCGTCATCGCTTCGCGCTGGTCGTGCGTGACCATGATCGTCGTGATGCCGAGCCGTTGCTGGAGCAGCCGGATCTCGACCTGCATCGCCTCGCGCAGCTTCGCGTCGAGTGCCGACAGCGGTTCGTCGAGCAGCAGCAGGCGCGGCGACGATGCGATCGCACGCGCGATCGCGACGCGCTGGCGCTGCCCGCCCGACAGTTGCGTGACGAGCCGGTCAGCCATGTGCGGCAGCTGGATCAGCTCGAGCAGCTCGGCCACGCGCCGTGCCTGCGCGGCCTTGTCCGTCTTGCGCAGCCGCAGCGGATACGCGATGTTCTGCGCGACCGTCATGTGCGGAAACAGCGCGAGCGACTGGAACACCATGCCGAAGTCGCGCCGGTTGGCGGGTACGCGCGTGAGGTCGCGGCCGGCGAACGTCAGCGTGCCAGAGGTCGGCGTTTCGAGGCCGGCGATGATCCGCATCAGCGTGGTCTTGCCGCAGCCGGACGGGCCGAGAAAGCAGACGAGCTTGCCGTCCGGCACCGACAGGTCGACGTGATCGACCGCATACGCGTGATGGAAGCGCTTCGTCACGTTCTGGAGGATGAGCTGGGTCATGAGGGTTCCTTGCACGGGCGAGGGCGGGGCGGCGTGCGCGTCAGAGCGCGACACCCTTGTCGCCGACGAGTTTTTCGAGCATCCAGATCAGCGCGAAGTCGATCGCGACGGTGAACACGGCGAAGCAGAACACGGTCGGGTCGAGCGACGAGACGGTGCGGCTGTAGAGCCAGACCGGCAGCGTCATCGTGTCGATGCTGTACAGGAAGAACGTCACCGTGAATTCGTTGAACGACACGATGAAGGCGAACAGCATCCCGGCGAGGATGCCCGGCCGCATCAGCGGCAGCACGACGTCGACGAGCGCGCGGCGCGGGCTCGCGCCCATCAGGCACGCGGCTTCCTCGAAATCGGGGCCGATCGATGCGACCGAGGCCGCGCAGTTCTTCACCGTGAACGGCAGCGTCAGGATCACGTGCGCGACGACGAGCCGCACGATGCCGAGTTCGACCGGCAGCGCGTTGAACACGATCAGCAGCGCGAGGCCGAGCATCACGAGCGGATAGACGATCGGCAACGCGACGAGCTGCTCGACGAGCGCCCGGCCGCGAAAGCGGTAACGGGACAGCGCGTAAGCCGCGGGCACCGACACGGCGGTCGCGATCAGCATCGTCGCGACCGCGACGACGAGGCTCGTCGTCAGCGCGGCGCCCATCGATTGCGCGCTGCCCGCATCGGACGACACGAACGTCTGCCACGCGGCGCGATACCAGTGCAGGCTGAATTCGCGCGGCGGGAATTCGAGCGTGCCCGATGCGCCGAACGACATCGTGATCATCGTCAGGATCGGCAGCGACGCGAGCAGCAGCACGAGCGTCGCGAGCGCGCCGGTCACGCGTCCGAGGCGGCCGGGCATGGGCGCGCGCAGGAGCAGGGCATTCATCGGTTCACCTCGTCGGCACGTTGCAGGGTGCGCACGAGGCGCTGCGAAACCGCCATCACGACGAGCGTCGCGCCCATCAGCACGACGCCGGATGCCGACGCGGCGGGCCAGTTGAGCAGCGGTGCGACCTGGTCGTGCACGAGCACGGCGAGCATCGGCACGCGCCGGCCGCCGAGCAGCAGCGGCACCGCGAACGCGCTGGCGTTGTACGCGAACACGAGCAGCGCGCCGGAGACGAGGCCGGGCATCGCGAGCGGCAAGGTCACGTGCCGCAGCGTCTGCCAGCGGCTCGCGCCGAGCGTCGCGGCGGCTTCGTCGTAGGCGCGGGACACCGCGCGCAGCGCGCTCGACAGCGGCAGCACGGCGAGCGGGAACGCGGTCTGGATCAGGCCGAGCAGCACGCCGTGCTCGCGGTACAGCAACTGCAGCGGCCGCCCGATCACGCCGCTGGCCAGCAGCGCGCGGTTGAGCAACCCGGCCGGGCCGAGCATCACGAGCCAGCCGTAGCCTTGCAGCAGCAGGTTCACGAGCAGCGGCAACAGGACACCGGCGAGCAGCAACCGGCGCGCGAGCCGCGATTCGGTCCGCGCCATCGCGAGCGCCACCGGGATCGCCAGCAGCACCGCGCACACCATGCTCTGGAACGCGAGGCGCAGCGTGAGCCACAACGACGTCGTGAAGTACGGGTCCGCGAGGTCGACGTAGTTCTGCAGCGTGAAGGTCCGCCATTCGTCACCGGACACGCCGACGCTCATGCGCAATACCGTGACCGTCGCGGCGGCGAGCACCGCGAGGAACGCGAGGATCGGCGCGAGCAGCAGCCAGGGCGGCACGCCGGGCAGCGCGGGCGCATCGGCGCCCGCGCCGGCCGTGCCGGCGACGGCCGGCGCGGCGTCTCGGGGAGAGGGCAGGGAGGCCATGTCGTTACGCCGAGAAGAGGCCCGTGTAGCGCTTGATCCAGGCCGGCTGCACGGCCGCGAGCGCCTTGTCGTCATGCAGCACGGCTTTCTCCGCGATCTGCTGCGGCGACGGCACGAACGCGCGGCTTTCCGCGGGAATCACGGCCTTGCCGTTCACAGGGCCGTTCAGGACGTCGGCCGCCATCCGGCCCTGTACGCCGGCGTCGAGCGAATGATTGATGAACGCGTGGATCAGGTCGAGGTCGCCCGGGTGCGCCTTCGGGATCACGGTGAACATCAGCTGCGTCGCGAAGCCTTCCTTCATCCCGTACGTCACGCCCATCTTGTAGTCGGGCTTGCGGATCTGGTCCGGGAAGAATGCGGGCGAATAGATGCCGCCGAGGTCGAGCGAGCCCGTGCGGAACAGGTCGGCGACCTGGTTCGGGTTTTCGCCGAGGGTCATCACGCGGTCCTTCAGTTGCGCGAGCTTCCGGAATCCCGGGTCGATGTTCTGCTGCGACCCGCCGGCCAGCTTCGCCGCGATGATCGCGAGGTCGACCGCTTCGGCCCACTCGGGCGGCGGCAGGAACAGGCGGCCCGCATACTTCGGATCCCACAGCGCCTCGTAGCTCGACGGCGCGCTCTTCACGGTCGCCGTGTTGTAGATCAGCCCGTCCGACCACAGCAGGTAGCCGATGCCGAAGCCGTTCGCGCCGGTGCGGTATTGCGGCGCGACGTCCTTCAGGTTCGGCAGCCGGTTCAGGTCGGGCTTCGCGAGCAGGCCCGCTTCCGCGAGACCGGCCGCGCCGACGCCGGCGAGCGTGATGACGTCGTAGGTCGGCCGCTCGCCCGCGGCCTTGACCTTCGCGACCATCCCCGACGTGCCGTCCGCGCGATCGGCGATCACGCGTGCACCGGTCTGCTTGCTGAAGCTTTCCGCGATGTTGCGCAGCGCGGCCGCACCGGTATCGTCGGACCACGTGAGCAGGCGCAGCGTCTTGCCTGAGAAACTGCTCGACTGTGCCTTCGCAGTACTGATGAATGGCATCGGAAGGGCGGATGCAGCGAGCGCCGTGCCGAGGGTTTTGATCACCTGCCTTCTGCCCGCCTTGAAGTGTTGCATGGCCGTCTCCTGATGAACGATGCCGTGTGGTTCGATGCCGGGCGCCGACTGCGGCGCGGGGTGTGGATGAACTGTAGGGAGGTCAAATTTCCGCAACAAACGAAATATCCGCATGCGCGGCATGACATAAACGCATGGCCCGGCGACCTCAGCCGGCCGGCATCATGACCTGCTTGATCTCCTGAAATGCAGCGAGCCCGAACGGGCCGAGTTCGCGTCCGATGCTGCTGCGCTTGTAGCCGCCCCATGAGGTTTGCGGATAGATCAGCTGCGGCGTGTTGATCCACACGACGCCCGCCTGGAGCGCGTCGGCCACCCGCCTGGCGCGTGCCGTGTCACGCGTGACGACGGTGGCGACGAGCCCGTATTCGGTATCGTTGGCGGCCGCGATCGCATCGTCCTCGGTGTCGAATGCGCGGACACACAGCACCGGGCCGAAGATTTCTTCACACCATAGCGAGCTGTCGGCCGGCACGTCGGCGAACAGTGCCGGTCGGATGAAATAGCCGGGGCCGTCGAGCGCGTGGCCGCCCGTCACGAGCCGCGCGCCGTCGGCCCGGCCCTGCGCGATGTGGCGTTTCACCCGTTCGTATTGCGCGCGATTCGTCAGCGGGCCCATCTGCACGCCCGGGGCGAACGGCGGCCCGACGACGGTCGCGTCGATGCGCCGTGCGACGCGCGCGATCAGGTCGTCGGCGAGCGGCGCGGCGACGAGTACGCGCGAGGTCGCCGAACACATCTGCCCGGCGTTGAACAGGCCGCCGCCCGTGACGAGTTCGACCGCGTGATCGAGATCGGCGTCGTCGAACACGATGATCGACGACTTGCCGCCGAGTTCGAGGCCGACACCCTTGATCGTGTCGGCGGCCGTCTTCATGACCTGCGCACCGACTGCGGTGCTGCCGGTGAACGACACCTTCGCGACGAGCGGATGCGCGCACAGTCGGGCGCCGACGTCGTGGCCGGTGCCCGTCACGACGTTCAGCACGCCGGGCGGCAGCCCCGCTTCGGCGGCGATCGCGGCGAGTTCGAGCTCGGGCAGCGGCGTGATCTCGGACGGCTTCAGCACCACGGTGCAGCCGGCCGCGAGCGCGGGCGCGAGCTTCCACGCCGTCGTCACCATCGGGAAATTCCACGGCACGATCAGCGCGGCGACGCCGGCCGGCTCGCGCCGGATCCACGCGCGATGGTCGGCATCGGGCAGCGCGATCTCGGTTTCGCCGTCGGTGTCGAGGCGGTCCGCGAGGCTCGCGTAGTAGTCGAAGGTGGCGATCACGTCCGCGACGTCGATCGCGGCTTCGGCGAACGGCTTGCCATTGTTGAGCGACTGCAGGGTGGCGAGCCGCGTGCGACGGGCGTCGACGCCGCGCGCGATCGCGCGGAGCAGCGCCGCACGCGTGGCGCCCGTCGTGCGTTTCCAGCCGGGAAACGCGCGCGATGCGGCCTGCACGGCGTGCTCGACGTCCGCCTCGCCGCCTGCGCAGACGTTGGCGAGCACGGCTTCCGTCGACGGATCGACGACGGGCAACGTCGCGCCGTCGACGCTCGCACGCCAGGACCCGTCGATGAAGTGGCGCGTGTGCAGCGGCGGATCGAATGCGAGATCGGGGGTCGTGCTCATCGCTGCACCTGTTCGAACCAGGTTGCCTCGTCGATTTCGATCACGGTCGGGATCGCGCGCGCCGCGGCGTCGCGCAGCGCGGCGGCCAGCGCGCCGGGTGTCGCGGCCGTGTGCGCCGCGCAGCCGAAGCCGCGTGCGAGCGCCTGGAAATCGGGCGTATACGGATCGACGCCGACCGGCGTGATGTCGCGCGCAACCATGTATTTGCGGATCTCGCCGTAGCCGCGGTTGTTCCAGACGATCACGATCACCGGCAGCCGCGCCTCGACCGCGCTCGCGAGCTCCGGCAGCGTGAACTGCAGGCCGCCGTCGCCGATCAGGCACACGACCGGACGCGCGGGCGCGGCGAGCTTGGCGCCGATCGCGGCGGGCAGCCCGTAGCCGAGCGTGCCGTAGCCGGTCGACGAGTTGAACCAGCTGCGCGGCGCCGGTGCATCGTGGGTGAAATTGCCGACGTAGACGGGGCTCGTTGAATCGCCGGCGATGATCGCGCCGGGCAGCGTGGCGACGATCGTATCGATCAGCCGCGCCTGCGACTGCGCGGCGCCGTCGTGCATGGACGCGATCGCGGCGCGCACGGCGGCCACCCGCGGCGCGCCCCAGTCGGCGTCGGGTGTCGGTGCCGGCGTCTCGTGCAGGCGGGTCGACAGCGCGCCGAGTGCCAGCTGAGCATCCCCGGCGATGGCGATCTCGGCGCGGGCGTTGCGCATCAGCTGCTGCGCGTCGATGTCGATGCGGATCAGCCGGCCATCGATCGCGAAGCCGCCGTCGAACGTGACGTCGTAATCGGTTTCGCCCAGCTCGGTGCCGACGGCGAGTACCACGTCGGCATCGCGGATCGCCGCACGGGTGGCAGGCAGTGACTGGGTCGAGCCGATCAGCAGCGGGTGGCCGGCCGGCAGCAGCCCCTTCGCGTTGATCGTCAGCGCGACCGGCGCGTGCAGGCGTTCGGCGAGTTCGCGCAATTCCGCCGCCGCGTGGATCGCGCCGCCACCGGCGAGGATCAGCGGCCGGCGCGCGTGCGCGAGCAGGTCGGCGGCTGCGGCGAGCGCGTTCGCATCCGGCGCGGGCCGCGCCGGCAGCGCGGGCGGGGCGTCGGACAGCGCGGGCGCCGGCATCACGATCACGTCGAGCGGAATCTCGATATGCACGGGCCGCGGCCGCGCGCTGGCGAAGACCGCGAAGGCGCGCGCGAGGACCTGCGGCAGGTCGGCCGCGTCGAGCAGCGTGTGCGAGAACGCGGTGAGTCCCGCGAACACGTCGCGCTGGGACGGCAGCTCGTGCAGGCGGCCGTCGCCGCGGCCGAGTTCGCGCCGGGCGTTGACGCTCGAGATCACCAGCATCGGGATCGAATCCGCGTAGGCCTGTGCCATCGCGGTCGCGATATTGGTCATCCCCGGCCCGGTGATGATGAAGCAGACGCCCGGCCGGCCCGTGACGCGTGCATAGCCGTCGGCCATGAAGCCGGCCCCCTGTTCGTGGCGCGGCGTCACGTGGCGGATCGACGATGCGGCGAGGCCGCGATAGAGCTCGACGGTATGCACGCCGGGAATGCCGAACACGCATTCGACGCCGTGGCGTTCGAGGAGGTCGACGAGCGCTTCACCGCACGTGCGGGGGCGGGCATGGCAGGGCGCTGCCGTGGCCTTGCGGGCCCCGGCGATGGAGGAAACGGTGGCGGGATGGTTCATGGATCGTGGTGTGTCGATTGGGAGGGTGAATGGCCCGAACCGCAAACGAGGGGGCATGACGCGGATTGTCGGCGTCGATCCGGGGTGCCAACAATCGATTAGTTTTCATGCGCGGCATGAGTGCCGTGCATGGCGGAGTCGCGTTCGCGCGGGGCGCTGTGCACGCGACGCCGGTCGCCATGCGAAATCGCATAGTCACCCTGAATATCCCCGGGGAGTGGCGCATAATATTTTGATGTCGACCCTTGGCTGGAAGAGGGTTTTATGCGCTGCGCCCTATGCGGTTCCGAGAATCCTCCCGGTGCGAGGTTCTGCCAGGAATGCCAGGCCGTGCTGTCCCGCACGTGTCCGCAATGCGGACACGACGTGGCGTCGGCGGCCCGCTTCTGCAGCAATTGCGGTGCGCCGCTGGCCGCGCCCACGGCGGCATCGACGCCGTCCCGGCCATCGGGACGGGAGCCGCCGCCCACGCCCGTTCATTACACGCCCGACCATCTTGCCGAGCGCATCCGTGCCGAACATGCGGCCATGGCGGCGCGTGGCGAACCCGCCGGTGAGCGCAAGACCGTGACCGCGCTGTTTGCGGACATGGCGGGGTCGACCGCGCTGATCCACGATCTCGATCCCGAAGTGGCGCATCGCCTGATCGTGCCCGTGGTCGAGCTGATGATGGAAGCGGTCCATTACTACGAAGGATACGTAGCCAAATCGCTCGGCGACGGCATCCTCGCGCTGTTCGGCGCACCGATTGCCCACGAAGACCATGCGCAGCGCGCGCTCTTCGCGGCATTGCGCATGCAGCAGGCGATGCGGCAACACGGCGATCGCATTCGTCTGCAGGAAGGCATTCCGCTGCAGATTCGCGTCGGCGTCCATACCGGCGAGGTCGTCGTGCGTTCGATCCGCACCGACGACCTGCACACCGATTACGATCCGCTCGGGCATACGATCCACATCGCGTCGCGGATCGAGGGCATTGCTGCGCCGACGTCGATTCTCGTCAGTGAGTCCACTCACAAGCTGGCCGAAGGCTATTTCGAGTTCAAGGCGCTGGGCGCGACGCAGCTCAAGGGTATTCCCGCACCGCTGCGCGTATACGAGGTGCTTGGCCTCGGTGCGTTGCGCACGCGCCTGCAGCTGGCGGCGCACCGCGGTCTCGCGCGCTTCGTCGGCCGTGAAACGGAAATGGAACACCTGAACCGGGCGCGGGAGACCGTGAGCGCCGGGCAGGGGCGCGTGGTCGGCGTGGCAGGCGAGGCCGGCGTCGGAAAATCCCGCCTGTTCCACGAGTTCAAGGAGCGATCGCGGCGTGGCGCGCTGGTGCTGGAGACGTTTTCCGTATCGCACGGCAAGGCGTATTCGAATCTGCCGCTCATCGAACTCCTGAAGAACTATTTCCAGATCACGACTCAGGACGACGAGCGGCGCTGCCGCGAAAAGGTCATCGGCAAGGCGCTCGCGCTCGAGCGTAGCTTCGAGGATCTCGTACCGTACGTCCTCTATCTGCTCGGCATCGGCGAAGGCGAGCCGGTACTCGTCGAGATGGATCCGCAGATCCGCCGCGAGCGTACCTTCGACGCGATCAGGCAGCTGCTCGCGCGGGAGAGCCGGAATCAGCCGGTCCATCTGCTGTTCGAGGATCTGCAATGGCTGGACCGCGAAACGGAAGCTTTCCTCACCGGCCTGATCGACCACGTGCCGGACGCACGCATCCTGCTGCTGGTGAACTACCGGCCCGAGTATCAGCCCGTGTGGGCGCGCGCGGCGCATTGCAGCACGCTGCGGCTCGAACCGCTCGGCCCCGCCGATGCGCAAGGACTGCTCGCGGCGCTGCTCGGCGAGGATCGCACGCTCGTGCCGCTGAAACAGCGCATCCTGGAGAAGACGGAGGGCAACCCGTTCTTCATGGAGGAAGTGGTCCAGACGCTCGTCGAGGAGCGGTCGCTGCTCGGCGAGCCCGGCCGCTATCGCGTCGTGGAGACACCCGCCACGCTGCACATTCCGACCACCGTGCAGGGCGTGCTCGCGGCTCGGATCGACCGGCTTCCGGTCGACGAAAAGGAACTGCTGCAGGCACTCGCGGTGATCGGCCACGAGTTTCCGTTCAGCCTGATCCGGCGCATTTGCGGCGAGGCGCCGGCGCGGGACGACGAACTGCGGCGTCTCCTCGCGCATTTGGAGGCGGCGGAGTTCATCTACGAGTGCCCCGCCTTCCCCGAAGTCAATTACTCGTTCAAGCACGCGCTGACCCAGGAAGTGGCAGGGCGCTCGTTGCTCACCGAGCGGCGTACCACGCTGCACGAGCGCACCGCGCAGGCGATCGAGGTGCTGTTCCCGACTCGCATCGCCGATTACTGCAGCGAACTCGCGCATCACTACAGTCAGAGCGGGAACATTCCGAAGGCGGTCGAATACCTGCATCGAGCGGCTCAGCAGGCGTTGCGCCATGCCGCCCATCACGATGCGATGAATCACCTCGAATCGGCGCTGGCGTTATTGAAGGGCTTGCCGGACACACCGGTGCGCGCGCATTGGGAACTGACACTGCTGCTTTCCCTCGGGCCGGTCCTGATGGATGTGCGCGGGTATGGCGCGAACGAGGTGGGCCCGATCTACCGGCGCGCGCTCGAGCTGTGCGAGCGCACCGGCGACGCATCGCAGCGTTTCGCGACGCAGCTGGGATTGCGGATGCATCACGTGGTGCGGGGCGAGTATGCGCTCGCCATCGAGCTGGGCATGCAGATGCTCAGTACGGCGCGGGATGCGAACGATGCAGGCTTCCTCACCGAGGCACATAGCGCGCTGGGTTCGTGCCTTTTCCTGCAGGGCGACTTCGACGCGGCTCGCACCCAGATGGAACGGGCGCTCGCGCTCTACGATCCCGAGCAGCATCAGGCGCATGTCTTTGCACACGGGGTGGATCCCGGCATCCGGGCCCTCAGTTTCCTGGTGCTGATTCTGTGGATACAGGGGTATCCCGACCAGGCGCTCAAACGCAGTGCCGAAGCGCTTGCGCTCGCACGGAACTTTTCCTATGGACCCTCCCTGGCGTTCAGCCTGACCTACACGGCGCACCTGCATCAACTGCGGCGGGAGCCGATGCTGGCCGCCGAGCGCGCGGAAGCGGTCATTGCCGTATCGACCGAGCACGGATTGCCGTACTGGCTCGCATGGGGAACGCTGCTGCGGGGCTGGGCGACGAGCGCGCAAGGCAACCTCCCGGACGGCATCGCGCAGATGCGGCTGGGCCTCGACGCGCAGCGGGCGGCCGGGGGCGAAGACCAGCGCCCTTATTCCCTCGCGTTGCTCGCCGACAGTTACTGGCGCGCGGGTGACAGGAAGGCGGCACTGGACATGCTGGAAGAGGCCATGGCGGTCGTCGAGCAATCCGGCGAGCACTGCTACGAGGCCGAACTGTTCCGTCTAACGGGCCTCTATCTGGCCGGCGGGGCCGACCAGGAAGGCACGGAGCCTGAATGCGTCGACGCAGCCATCGACTGCTTTCACCGGGCGATCGCGCGAGCGCGCCGGCAGGGCGCCCGGGCGCTGGAACTGCGGGCAGCGTCGGACTTCGCGCGGCTGTTGCAACGGCAGGGGAAGACCGCGGAGGCCACGCAAGTGCTGCGCGACGTCTACACCTGGTTCACCGAAGGCTTCGATACACGCGACTTGCAAGAAGCAAAAGCGCTGCTGGACGCATTGGGCGCGCACACAGGATGACTGGACCCGCGGCGAATGACGACGCATCGTGTGACCCCGTGCCGTCCGCGAACCGCCGCTGCTCGAGGAGACGGGCATGACAACCACGCACGCGAGACGCCGCCACGATGGCCCGCGCAAACCGATCGCGCTGGCGCTGCAGGGTGGCGGGATGCACGGCGCATTCACCTGGGGCGTGCTCGACCGGCTGCTCGAAGACGGCCGGCTCGACATCGAGGGCGTCTGTGCGACCAGCGCCGGCGCGATGAATGCGGCCGTGCTCGCGTGCGGGCTGCTGAAGGGCGGCGAGGACGGTGCGCGCGAGGCGCTGCACGACTTCTGGCAGGCGGTCGCGCGATCGGCGGAGCGCTACAACCCGTTGCGCTGGGTGCCGTGGTTGAAGGGGACGCACAGCTTCGGGCTCGATCATTCGCCGCTTTATGCGTTCACCGACATGATGCTGCGCGTGTTCTCGCCGTATCAGTTCAATCCGAACAACCTGAATCCGTTGCGCGAAGTGCTCGAGCGCCAGGTCGACTTCGACGCGCTGCGCAAGCACTGTCCGATCCGGCTGTATCTCTGCGCAACCAACGTCGAGACGGGGAAGATCCGCGTCTTCACGGGAGCGGACGTATCTGCCGACGCGGTGCTGGCGTCGGCCTGCGTGCCGACCTTGTTCCAGGCGGTCTCGATCGACGGCGAGTACTACTGGGATGGCGGCTACATGGGCAATCCGGCCATTTATCCGCTGATCTACAACTGCTCGACGCGCGACGTCGTGATCGTGCACATCAATCCGCTCGTGCGCCGCGGGGTGCCCGTCACGGCGGCGGAAATCCTGAACCGGATCAGCGAGATCAGCTTCAACTCGTCGCTGATGCGCGAGATGCGCGCCATCGCGTTCGTCACCGACCTGATCCAGCAAGGCACGATCAAGCGCGGCGAGATGAAGGAAATGCTGATCCATTCCATTCGCGCCGACGATGCGCTGAGCGCGTTGAGCGTATCGAGCAAGTACAACGCGGACTGGGGATTTCTGAGCGAGCTGCATGACCACGGGCGACGCGAAGCGGATACATGGCTCGCGCATCACTACGGCAACATCGGACAGCGGTCGAGCATCGACATACGCCGGGATTTTCTCTGAGCGCAGGGCGGTAACGTCGGCGCGGGGCGCACTTGTGCCGCCGCCACGCGCCAAGGAGCGAACGTGAACCAGACGCAGGCGCGGTTCGTCGCGTTGTGGTCGGGCAGCGGCGGGACCCATGCCGAGGAGGTCTATCGTCTGCTGGCGGAAGGCTATTCGGAGCCGATGCGGCATTACCATACGCTCGCACATGTGAAACGCTGCTTGCGTCAGGTCGACCTCGCGCGCGGCGCGATGCCCGATCCGGATGCGGTCGAACTCGCGCTGTGGTTCCACGACGTGATCTACGTCCCGGGCGCGAAGAACAACGAGCAGCGCAGCGCCGACTGGTTCCGGCACCTGGCCGCGGGGCGCATCGATGCGTGCGACCGGATCTGCGCGATGATTCTCGCGACGACCCACGTCGGAATCGCCGCGGATCCGGACACCCGTTTCGTATGCGACATCGACCTGGCCGAGCTGGGCGCGTCTCACCGGCGATTTCGCGAAGACGGCCGCCTGCTCCGGGCAGAGCGCCCCGATCTCGACGACCGCGCTTACGACCTTCACGAACGGACGATTCTTCGCTGGCTGCTCGTCCGCCCGCGGATCTATCAGACCGACTTTTTCCATACGCGGTGTGAGGCGCCTGCGCGCAGGAATCTGAGCTGGCGGCTGGGCTTGCCGATTCAGGCGTGACGACGGGCAAGCTGTCGGGCACCGCAAGCGCCGTGTGCGTTGACGGGAAGCAGGCACCGCGAGCACCCGGTGCGCGCGTGCCCAATTCGGCCGTGGTGGGCACGCTGCCTGTCGATCCGGCGGGTGGGGCGATCGGCAGAAGCCGGTGCGAAGCGGACGGGGGCGCGACGATGCGGCCCGCGCACACTATGCGTGAACGGCTACCCGATACCGCGTGGTTTGCCGATAGACGGCGTCCGGATAAAGGATCACGTCGCCGCTCAGGCCGGCCATGTTGACCTGATCCGGAAAGCCGCCCGCCTCCAGGCACAGCGCCGCGTGTTGCGTGCACCGTGTACCACCGCTCACGTGTACGCCATCGAGATAGTTGCCCGTATAGAGTTGCAGGCCCCGCTGATCGGTCGACACGATCAGTTCGCGGCCGCTTTCCGGATCGTAGACGCGTGCGACGGGCCGGGCCTCGTGCGCGCCGTCGCGCAGGACGAAGCAATGATCGAAGCCGCGCGCGCGGGCCAGTTGCGCGTGCGGCCAGTCGAGGCGCGCGCCGATCGGTGCGCTGTGCCGGAAATCGAACGCGGTACCCGTCACGTCGGCCGTGCCGGTCGGGATCAGCGCATCGTCCACTTCGAGAAACGCGTCGGCGTCGATCTGCAGCAGATGGCCGCGCACATCGCTGCCCGGACGCCCGTTCAGGTTGAAGTAGCTGTGATTCGTCAGGTTCAACGGTGTCGGTGCATCGGTCCACCCCGCGTAGTCGATTGTCAGCGTGCCGTCGTCGTCGAGTGTGTAGCGAACCTGCACGGTCACGTTGCCCGGAAAACCCGCGTCGCCTTCCGGCGAATCGAGCCGAAGCGTCAGCCCGCCGCAGTCGTCGATCACGTCCCAGCGCGCGCGATGAAAACCGTTCGCGCCGCCGTGCAGCAGGTTGCCGTTCTCGTTGCGGTCGAGCGGGTAGCCGATGCCGTCGAGTTCGAAGCGCGCACCGGCGATCCGGTTCGCCCATCGGCCGATCGTCGCGCCGAGGTAGGCACCGGATTCGAGGTACTCGGCCGGCGTGTCGTGTGCGAGCACGATATCGGCAAAGCGCCCCGTGCGGTCGGGAGCGAGCCACGACACGACGGTCGCGCCGAGGTCGCTGATGCCGACGCGCATGCCGTGCGCGTTGCGCAGCGTGTAGCGCCGAACGGGCTCGCCGTCGGGCAGCGTGCCCCA
The DNA here is from genome assembly GCF_011753045.1 of Burkholderia sp. Ap-955. Lineage (NCBI taxonomy): Bacteria > Pseudomonadati > Pseudomonadota > Betaproteobacteria > Burkholderiales > Burkholderiaceae > Burkholderia > Burkholderia sp. Ap-955. The sequence goes on along the minus strand of NZ_VWWH01000002.1, from coordinate 214,041 downwards.
CGGCTCGGAAGGCACGCGCGCCGCGCCGTGCGTCAGGGATGAAGAATCGGTATCGATGTGCATGGGAGGAGGTCAGATGGGCGGCGGCCGTCAGTATGACGCTGAGGCGGCCGCGCGTTCCTGGTATTCGCGCGGCGTGCAGCCCAGCTCGCGCCTGAACACTGCGTACATGTACTGGAGCGACGTGAACCCGCAACGGATCGCGACCTCGGCGCTCGACGCCTGCCGGCCGGCGAGCAGCGCCTGCGCGGCTTCGAGCTTGTGGCGCAGGATTTCCTGGTGCACGGTGCGCTGCAATTCGCGCCGGAAGTGCTCTTCGAGCAGCGAACGCGATACGCCGACATAGTCGGCGACCTGTTCGGTCTTGATCCCCTGGCACGCGTACTGGCGGATGAAATGCCGCGCGCGCATCACGTGCGGGCTCGCCAGCGGCTGGTGGCGCGTCGATTCGAGCACGTTGATGCCGACCGGCGGCACGAGAATGCGCTGCCCGGGAAAGCGCGCGCCGCGCAGCATCCGGTGCAGCAGGTGCGCGGCGGTGCGGCCCATTTCCTCGGTGCCCTGGATGACCGACGACAGCGGAATGCGCGTCAGCGTGCGCGTGAGCGGATCGTTGTCGATGCCGATGATCGCCACCTGTTCCGGCACCGCGATCCCGGCGATCAGGCAGGCCTGCAGCAGGTGCCGCGCACGCGCATCGGTCACGGCGATCACGCCGACGGGCTTCGGCAGCGCATGCAGCCAGCCGATCAGTTGCTCGATCGCGTGATTCCAGCCCGACGCGCTCGTCGACAGCCCGCGGTAGATCGGCGCATCGAGCCCGTCCGCGCGTGCGAGCCGGTCGAACGCGAGCTCGCGCTGCTGCGCCCAGCGGTTTTCCTGCGCGATCGGCAGGCTGTACATCGCGAAATGCGCGAGTCCCGCACCGATCAGGTGCGTATACGCGAGCGACACGAGCTTCGGGTTGTCCGTCGCAATATATGGGACATCGTCAGGATACTGGGCCGGATCCTCGTACGACGAGCCGACCGCGACGATCGGCAGCGGCGAGCCGGCGAGCGCGTCGGCAACGGCGGGATCGTCGAAGTCCGCGATGATGCCGTCGCCGTCGAATCGCTCGATGCCGGTGAGGCGGCAGCGGAAGTCGTCTTCGAGGAACAGGTCCCACACCACGCGCGTCGTGTGCAGGTACTGGCCGATGCCGCTGATGATCTCGCGGTCGTAGACCTTGTTCGCGTTGAACAGCAGCGCGATGCGATGCGGTGTCTGGGCGGAAGGGACGCGTGTCATCTCGATCTCGGGGCACGCGCGTCGGGGGCGCCGTGCCGTTGTCTCCGGGGCGCGCCCGGGTCGGCGGCGCGCGGTGTCTGGTGTTTGGCGATTGTAGGGCGGAACGTGCGCCGCGCGCAGCGGCTGGCAAGAAACATTAAGCGTGCTGCGCAATTTCGCAATTGCCGCCCGGCAGGGGCGCGGGCACGATCCAGCCTACCGAATTCGGCCGCGTGCGTCACCACGACGCGCGTTGCGCCGCAACAAGACCCTGCACGGAGACGCCATGTCGTATTTCGAACACATTCCCGCAATTCGCTACGAAGGCCCGCAGTCGGACAATCCGCTCGCGTACCACCATTACGACCCCGAGCGGCGCGTGCTGGGCAAGACGCTCGCCGAGCATCTGCGGATCGCGGTGTGCTACTGGCACACGTTCGTGTGGCCGGGGCACGACATCTTCGGGCAGGGCGCGTTCCAGCGGCCGTGGCAGCAGCCGGGCGATGCGCTCGAGCGGGCGCGGATGAAGGCCGATGCGGCGTTCGAGTTCTTCACGAAGCTCGGCACGCCTTTCTATACGTTCCATGACACCGACGTCGCACCGGAAGGCGACAGCCTGCGGGAATATGCGGCGAATTTCGCGCGGATGGTCGACTATCTCGGCGAGCGTCAGCAGGCGAGCGGCGTGCGGCTCCTGTGGGGCACCGCGAACCTGTTCTCGCACCCGCGCTTCGCGGCCGGCGCCGCGACGAACCCGAACCCCGACGTGTTCGCGTGGGCCGCGACCCAGGTATGTCATGCGCTCGATGCGACGCACCGGCTCGGCGGCGAGAACTATGTGCTGTGGGGCGGCCGGGAAGGGTACGAGACGCTGCTCAACACCGACCTGAAGCGCGAACGCGAGCAGTTTGCCCGCTTCCTGTCGATGGTCGTCGAGCACAAGCACCGGATCGGCTTCACGGGCGCGCTGCTGATCGAGCCGAAGCCGCAGGAGCCGACCAAGCACCAGTACGACTACGACGTCGCGACGGTGCACGGCTTTCTCGTGCAGTACGGATTGCAGAACGAAATCCGCGTGAACATCGAGGCGAACCACGCGACGCTCGCCGGCCACTCGTTCCATCACGAGATCGCGAACGCGTTCGCGCTCGGCGTGTTCGGCAGCGTCGATGCGAACCGCGGCGATCCGCAGAACGGCTGGGACACCGACCAGTTCCCGAACAGCGTCGAGGAGCTGACGCTCGCGTTCTACGAAATCCTGCGTCACGGCGGCTTCACGACCGGCGGGATGAACTTCGACGCGAAGGTGCGCCGCCAGAGCAGCGATCCGGAAGATCTGTTCTACGGCCACGTCGGCGCGATCGACGTGCTCGCGCTCGCGCTCGAACGCGCGGCGGTGCTGGTCGAGAACGACCGGCTCGACGCGCTGCGCCGGCAACGCTATGCGCAGTGGGACGACGCGTTCGGCCGCAAGATCCTGTCGGGCGACTATACGCTGGAGTCGCTCGCGGCCGAGGCGCTCGCGCGCGGTGTGAACCCGCGGCATGCGAGCGGCGCGCAGGAGCGGTGCGAGAACATCGTGAACCAGGCGATCTACGGGCTGCGCTGACGCCATGTACATCGGACTCGATCTCGGCACGTCGGGCGTGAAGGCGGTGCTGCTCGACCGCGACGGCGCGGTGCGCGCGAGCGCGAGCCGCCCGCTCGCGGTGAGCCGGCCGCGGCCGCGCTGGTCCGAGCAGGCCCCGCGTGACTGGTGGGACGCTGCCTGCAGCGTGCTGGCCGCACTCGTCTCGGATGCGCGCACGGCGGGTATCGATCCGCGCGACATCGACGCACTCGGACTGACCGGCCAGATGCATGGCGCGACACTGCTCGACGCGCACGGCGCCGTGCTGCGCCCCGCGATTCTGTGGAACGACGGCCGCGCGGATGCGGAGTGCGCGGAACTCGAACGGCTCGCGCCCACGCTGCGCGCCGTGGCCGGCAACATTGCGATGCCGGGTTTCACCGCACCGAAGCTGCTGTGGGTGCGTCGTCACGAACCTGACGTGTTCGCGCGCATCGCCCATGTGCTGCTGCCGAAGGACTACCTGCGCTACCGGCTGACCGGCGCGTTCGCGACCGATCCGTCGGATGCCGTCGGCACGCTGTGGCTCGACGTCGCGAAGCGCGACTACGACGACACGCTGCTTGCCACATGCGGGCTGTCGCGCGCGCAGATGCCGGCCGTGTTCGAGGGCAATCGCGTCACCGGCACCCTGTTGCCGGCCGTCGCGCGCGCGCTCGGGCTGCGCGAGATCCCGGTGGTGGCGGGCGGCGGCGACAACGCCGCCGGCGCGGTGGGCGTCGGCATCGTGCGGCCCGGCGATGCGCTGCTGTCGCTCGGGACGTCGGGCGTCTATTTCGCGGTGTCGGACGGGTTCCGCGCGAATCCCGAATCGGCCGTGCACAGCTTCTGTCACGCGCTGCCGGAGACGTGGCACCTGATGTCGGTGATGCTGAACGCGGCCGGCTGTATCGACTTCACCGCGCAACTGGCCGGCTATGACGGCGTCGCGGCGCTGCTCAACGATGCCGAGACGAATGCACGCGAGAGCCGCCCGTGGTTTTTGCCTTACCTCAGCGGCGAGCGTACGCCGCACAACGACGTGAATGCGAAGGGCGTGTTCTATGGGCTCACGCCCGACACGCAGCGCGCGGATCTCGCGAACGCGACGCTCGAAGGCGTCGGCTTCGCGCTGCTCGACGGCATCGACGCGTTGCATGCGGCCGGGCTCGCGCCCGACAGCATCACGGTGATCGGCGGCGGCTCGCGCAGCGCGTACTGGACGCAGATGCTCGCCGACCTGAGCGGCCGTGCGCTGACCTTGCGCGCGGGCGGCGAGGTGGGGCCGGCGCTGGGCGCCGCGCGCCTCGCGCATCTCGCGCTCGAACCGGATGCGCCGCTCGACGACGTGTGCCCGCAGCCGCCGATCATCGCGGTGCGCGAGCCGGACATGGCGCGCCACGCGTGGTATCGCGACATGCGGCGGTCGACGTTTCGCGCGCTTTACCATGCGCTCGAACCGGTGTTTGCCACGGGCGTTTGACGTGCGGATCGCTGACGCGATTCTCGTCGCACGATGCCGTGCTTTGCAGTGACTCGATGCGGGCGGCGCATTTCGGCGTTCGCCCGGCGTTCGTGAAGTTGTCCAAAAACAAGGAGTGGAGACATGAGATCCGTGACGCGTCGTACCGTATTGAGTTCGCTTGCCAGCGCCGCTGCGCTGGCGATCCTCGCGCTGGGCACGCCGCTCGCGCATGCGAGCAAGGACAAGCCCGAAATCGGCTTCTGCATCGACGACCTGCGCGTCGAGCGCTGGTCGCGCGATCGCGATTATTTCGTCGCGGCCGCGACGAAGCTCGGCGCGAAGGTGTCGGTGCAGTCGGCCGACGCGAGCGAGGAGCGGCAGATTTCGCAGATCGAGAACCTGATCTCGCGCGGCGTCGACGTGATCGTGATCGTGCCGTTCAACTCGAAGACGCTCGGCAACGTCGTCGCCGAAGCGAGGAAGGCCGGCATCAAGGTCGTGTCGTACGACCGGCTGATCCTCGATGCGGACGTCGACGCGTATATCTCGTTCGACAACGAGAAGGTCGGCGAGCTGCAGGCGCAGGGCGTGTTCGATGCGAAGCCGAAGGGCAACTACTTCCTGCTCGGCGGCGCGCCGACCGACAACAACGCGAAGATGCTGCGCGAAGGACAACTGAAGGTGCTGAAGCCGGCGATCGATCGCGGCGACATCAAGATCGTCGGCCAGCAGTGGGTGCCCGAATGGAGCGCGTCGACCGCGCTGCGCATCACCGAGGATGCGCTGACCGCGAACAACAACCGGATCGACGCGATCGTCGCGTCGAACGACGGCACGGCCGGCGGCGCGATCCAGGCGCTCGCCGCACAGCATCTGGCCGGCAAGGTGCCGGTGTCCGGGCAGGACGCGGATCTCGCGGCGGTCAAGCGCGTGATCGCCGGCACGCAGACGATGACCGTCTACAAGCCGCTCAAGCTGATCGCGAGCGAAGCGGCGAAGCTGGCGGTCGATCTCGCGAAGGGCGCGAAGCCCGCGTTCAACGCGCAATACGACAACGGCAAGAAGAAGGTCGACACGGTGCTGCTGCAGCCGACGCTGCTGACCAAGCGCAACGTCGACGTCGTCGTGAAGGACGGCTTCTATACCCAGGCGCAGCTGGCGAGCCAGTAAGCGTACGACGGACGCGATGCGCGGCCGCCGCGACGGCGGCCGCGCTTACTGCGAGGCATGAACGAATGACGGAACCCTTGCTGACGATGCGCGGCATCGTCAAGGCATTCGACGGCGTGAAAGCGCTCGACGGCATCGACCTCACCGTGCGGCCCGGCGAATGCGTCGGGCTGTGCGGCGAGAACGGCGCGGGCAAGTCGACGCTGATGAAAGTGCTGTCGGGCGTCTATCCGCACGGCACGTGGGACGGCGAAATCCGCTGGGAAGGCGCGCCGCTCGCGGCAACCGGCGTGCGCGACACGGAGCGGGCGGGCATCGTGATCATCCACCAGGAGCTGATGCTCGTGCCCGAACTGTCGGTTGCCGAGAACATCTTCCTCGGCAACGAGATCACGCTGCCGGGCGGGCGCATGAACTTCGCCGCGATGGTCCGGCGCGCCGAGGCGCTGCTGCACGAATTGCGGATCGACTCGATCAACGTCGCGCAGCCGGTCATGAATTATGGCGGCGGCCACCAGCAGTTGATCGAGATCGCGAAGGCCTTGAACAAGGACGCGAAGCTGCTGATTCTCGACGAACCGTCGTCGTCGCTGAGCGCCGCCGAAACGCGCATCCTGCTCGACATCGTGCGTGACCTGAAGCGCCGCGGCGTCGCGTGCGTGTACATCTCGCACAAGCTCGACGAGGTCGCGGCCGTCTGCGACACGGTCACCGTGATCCGCGACGGCCGGCATGTCGCGACCGAGCCGATGCGCGCGCTGACCACTGACCGGATCATCGCGATGATGGTCGGCCGCGAGATCCGCGACCTGTATCCGCGCGAGCCGCACGAGATTGGCGAGGTCGTGCTGGAGGCGCGGAACGTGACCTGTCGCGACGTGACGAACGCGCGCCGCAAGCGGGTCGACGACGTGTCGTTCAGCGTGCGGCGCGGCGAGATCCTCGGCGTCGCCGGGCTCGTGGGCGCGGGCCGCACCGAGCTGATGCAGGCGATCTTCGGCGCGTATCCGGGCGCGTGCACGGCGACCGTGCTGATGAACGGCCGGGTGTTGTCGATCCGTTCGCCGGCCGACGCGATCCGCGCCGGGATCGCGATGGTGCCGGAGGACCGCAAGCGCCATGGCATCGTGCCGCAGCTCGGCGTGGGCCACAACATCACGCTGGCGGTGCTGCGGCGCTTCGCGGCGCGCGGGCGGATCGACGCGGCCGCCGAACTCGATGCGATCCGCACCGAGATGCAGCGGCTCTCGGTGCGCGCCGCGCATCCGTTCCTGCCGATCGCGAGCCTGTCGGGCGGCAACCAGCAGAAGGCGGTGCTCGCCAAGATGCTGCTGGCCGAGCCGCAGGTGCTGATCCTCGACGAGCCGACGCGCGGCGTCGACGTGGGCGCGAAGGTGGAGATCTACCGGCTGATCTTCGCGCTGGCGAAGCGTGGCGTCGCGCTGATCGTCGTGTCGTCGGAGCTGCCCGAGGTGCTCGGGCTGGCCGATCGCGTGCTGGTGATCGGCGAAGGCGAGCTGCGCGGCGATTTCGTCAACCAGGGCCTCACGCAGGAACAGATTCTCGGCGCCGCGCTGAAGCCCGCGCGGCTGTCCACCGAACCCACCGCAATGAGCGCGACATGAATTCCGAACTCTCTTCCTCGACCCCGGCGACGCCGGATGCCGAAGCGCATCGTTCCGACGGCCGCCCGGCGGGGCTGCCGCTTCGCCAGATCTTCGCGCGCTACAAGCTGCTTGCGCTGCTGCTGGCGGTCGTCGTGATCTGGACGTTTTTCTCGGTGTTGACGGACGGCGCGTTCGTCACACCACGCAACGTATCGAACCTGCTGCGGCAGATGTCGATCACCGGCATGCTCGCGTGCGGGATGGTGTTCGTCATCATCGCGGGCGAGATCGACCTGTCGGTCGGCTCGCTGCTCGGGCTGCTCGGCGGCGTCGCGGCGATCCTCGACGTCAACCGCCACTGGCCGGTCGCGGCGACGATCCCGGCCGTGCTCGCGCTCGGCGTGCTGATCGGGCTCTTCAACGGCTGGTGGTCGACCTATCGGCGCGTGCCGTCGTTCATCGTCGGGCTGGGCGGGATGCTCGCGTTTCGCGGGATCTTGCTCGGCGTGACGGGCGGCTCGACGATCGCGCCCGTGTCGGACGGCTTCGTGTTCATCGGGCAGGGTTATCTGCCGCGCCTGGTGGGCGACGGCCTCGCGATCCTGCTGTTCGGGCTCGTGTTGCTGCTGGTGGTGCGGCAGCGCGCGACGCGGCGGCGCTACCGGCTCGCGGTCGCGCCGCGGTGGCAGGACGTCGCGAAGGTCGTCGGCGCCGGCGCGGTGCTGTTCGCCTTCGTCGCGACGCTCGACCGCTACGGCGGTATCCCGGTGCCCGTACTGCTGCTGCTCGTGCTGCTCGGTGCGTTCACGTGGATCGCGACGCAGACCGTGTTCGGCCGGCGCATCTACGCCGTCGGTTCCAACCTGGAGGCGACGCGGCTGTCGGGCGTCGATACCGATCGCGTGAAGCTCGCGATCTTCGCGCTGATGGGGCTGATGTGTGCGTTTGCCGGCCTGGTGAACACGGCGCGGCTGGCGGCGGGGTCACCGTCCGCCGGCACGATGGGCGAACTCGATGCGATCGCCGCGTGCTTCATCGGCGGCACGTCGATGCGCGGCGGGTCAGGCACCGTCTACGGCGCGCTGATCGGGGCGCTCGTAATGGCGAGCCTCGACAACGGGATGTCGATGCTGGACGTCGACGCGTACTGGCAGATGATCGTCAAGGGCGCCGTGCTGGTGCTGGCCGTGTGGATCGACGTGGTGTCGCGGTCCAATCGGCGGTGAGGCGGGGCTCGGTCTGGGCAATCCGCGCGACCGGCGCATCATGGCGGATGCGCTGCGCGCGCTGCTGCGGGAGCGCGCCGAAGTGCTCGCGTTCGCGATGCGGATGGCGGACGAACGCGATCGACCGAGGCCCGATGCGAGCGACTTCGCGCTGACCGCGGCCGCGGGATGCGTCACCGCCGCGTGCGTAATGATGCCGGCGTTGGTGGTCGCGCTGGCGACGCGGCTCGCGCTCGGCGCCTGATGCGCATCGACGCGTCAGGCGGCCGATTCGACCTAGAACGAATAGGCCAGCGAAGCAAACAGGCTGCGCGGCGCGCCCGGCGTGACCCACAGGCTGTTATACGAGCTGACGTAGGTCGTGCGGTTGAACAGATTGTTCAGCACGACCGACGCACGCAGGTGCTTGTTGACCTGAACGTAGCCGTTGAGCTGGACGGTCGCGTAGGCCGGCAGTTCGAACCCGTCCTGCGTGTTGGCCGTGTTGCCGGCGCGGCGCCCGACATAGATCACGCCGGCGCCGGCGCCGGCCTTGTCCGCGAACGGAAGGGTCGTCTCGTACATCAGCAGCGCGCTGCCGCTCAGCCGCGGTACGTCGACGAGGCGTGAGCCGGGCGCCAGCACGGTATCGCGCGTGACCTCGGCGTCGACGTACGCGAAGTTCGCGATGCCGCGCAGGCCGTGACCGAGGTCGCCGCTCCATTCGAATTCGACACCGCGGCTGCGCACTTCGCCGGCCGCGCGCGAGAAGCCGGCATTCGCGGGATCGGCGGTGAGCACGTTGCGCTTGGTCACGTAGAACGCCGAGATGGTCGTGAGCGAGCGCGCGCCCGCCCATTTCGCGCCGGCTTCGTAGCCGTGGCCCTTTTCGGGATCGAACGCGTTGCCGCCGACGTCGGCGCCGTTGTTCGGCCGGAACGAGTACGCGGTGTTCGCATACAGCGACCACGCGGGGCTCATTTCATACACGACGCCGATACGCGGGCTCACCGCGGTCTGCAACTGGCTCGTCGTCACACCCTTCAGGCGGTTGTCGATCGACTGGTGGAAGCGATCCCAGCGCAGCCCGGCCAGGATTTTCCAGTGCGGCCCGAACGCGAGCGTGTCCTGCGCGTAGACGCCTTGACCGTCGTCGCGTTCGAGCAGGTTGGTCGCGGTGCGCGGCGTCGGCGCGGGCTGGCCGTAGACCGGATCGAAGATGTCGATCGCATAGGGCGCCGCGGCGCTCGGCGTGGAGCGCGTGACGAACTGGTCGTAGTTGAAGCGATACGCATCGACGCCCATCACGAGCGTATGGCCGATGCCGCCCGTGCGGAACGTGCCGGTCGTCTCGAGGCGGCCTTGCAGGTCGTTCGAGTGAAACGCGACTTGCCGGTAACGGCGCCACAGTGTGCGGCCGTCCGGCTGCAATGCGAACGCCTCGGACGAGCGCCCCGACAGGTCGGTGTTGCGTTGCGCGACGCCCGCGTTGATCGACCAGGCTGAATCGATGCGATGTTCGAGCGTGAACTGGTGGCCCGTGTTGCGCACGTCGTAGTCGCCGTCGCGCGGCTCGCCGAGGAAGCGCGACGCGGGGATCACGCCAAGCTGCCCGTTGACCGCCAGCACGCCGCGATCGAGCGGCGCGCGCTGACGGGCGCTCTCGAACTCGTAATGGAGCGTCGTGTCCGCGCCGATGTCCCACGTGAACGACGGCGAGAACAGGTAGCGTTTGCTCGATACCGTGTCGCGGAAGCTGCCGTTGTTCTCGTTCATCGCGACGAAGCGGTACGCGAGCGATTTCGTGACGGGGCCGGTCGAATCGAGTGTCTGACGCAATGCGCCGTAGCTGCCGGCCGACACGCCGATGGTGTTCGCGCGTGCGAACTGCGGCTGCTTCGTCGTATAGCTGATGATCCCGCCCGGATCGCCGCGGCCATACAGCGCGGACGCCGGCCCCTTGAGCACTTCCATGCGCTCGAGGTTGACGGTGTCGCGCGGCACGCTCATCCCGCGATTCCACGAAAAGCCGTTGACCAGGTAGTCGGTGCCGGACGTGCTGCCGTCGCCGGCGAAACCGCGCACCGCGTAGTTGTCCCACAGGCCGCCGAAGTTGTTCTGGCGCGACACGCCCGCGACCCAGTCGTAAAGATCGTCGCCGCGCGTGGCGGCCACGGTCTGGATCAGCTTCGTATCGACACTGCTGACCGCGAACGGAATGTCCATCACGTCCGCCTCGCTGCGCGTCGCGCTCGTCGATTCGCGCGTGCGGAACGGCGCCGTCGCGCGTTGCGCGGACACCTCGATGGCAGGCAGCGCCGTTTCCTGTGCGTCGGCTGCGCCCATGCCGGCCGTGCCGACGACGATGGCCATCGGTGCGGCCGCCCAGTTCCTCCTGCTCATACCTGTCCCTTTTTGTCTCGTTCGCGTTCGGGCACGGCGGGCGGCCTTGCGCCGACATCGGTGTTCCAAACAGTACATTCGCGCGGCAATTTAATGCAAATGAGAGGCATTTGCAATCGTAATTTTGAGATGAGCCCGACAGCCCGTCGGTCGTCCGGTTCGGCGCGGTCGCCATTTGCGATTGCGAGTAGTACGGGCCGACGATCCGCAGCTTCGAATGGGTCTCGATGTACTGGCCGCGGCGATCGGCTGTCGGAACCGGAGAAGGGCTTGCTCGCCGAGACGCGCGCGTGCGCTGGAACTCTGTGTCGAGGTGAACCGGCGACAGGGCGGCGCCACGCCCGATGTCCACGACTTCAACCTGCCGACGATCATCGAGCTGCAGCGACGCTTCGGCACGCGGTCTTGCCCGTCGGGCGAAGCCGGCACGGCGGCGCCCGCCCGTTTCATGTGAGCCGGGGCCCACGCGAAGCCGCCCCCGAGCGGCCTCGCTGCCAGGATCGATGCCCGGCGCCGGTTACGCCGCCGACAGCGTGACCGACACACCCGTCGCGGTATAAACGGGCGTTGCCTTGAACCCGTCGACCGTCACCGTCGCGAACTTCGCGGCCGCCGCCGCGCCGTCGATCAGCGCGATGGTGTCGCCGGCCTTCGGCGCGTAGCCGTTCACGAATTTCACGTGCAGCGTGCCGCCCGTGACGGTGAGCGGGCCGCCCACGCGCAGGCGGCCGCCGCCGTTGCCGTCGATGTCGAGTTCGAGCGTCGTGTTGTCGAGCTGCGTATAGCGGGTCGCGATCGTCACCGGTGCATTGGCCGCGATCTTCACGCCGCCGCCCGGGCCGACGTACACGTCGCCCTTGCCGAACGCCGTCGTCGACGCGGCCGCGAGCGTGCCGCCGCTCACCTGCGTGCCGCCCGTGTAGCTGTTGTTGCCCGCCAGCGTCAACGTGCCGCTGCCTTGCAGCGTCAGCTTGCCGGCGCCCGCGACGTCGTTGCGCCACAGGTCGGCCGCACTGAGCCCGCCCTGCGACGCATCCATCGACACGATCACGTTGCCGTTGAACGCGCCGTAGCCGTCGGCGGCCGCGAACAGGTTCAGGCGCCCCCAGCCTTCCGCATCGTCCATGACCGGATAGCCGGACGGCAGTTCGGTCGTCTTCAGCACGACGCGCCGCTGGTCGGCGCTCAGGTACGGGAAGCGCGTCTGCAGCAGGATCTCCGCGCCCTTCGGCACGACCGGCGGCGCGTCCGTCGATTCGATCGCGCCGAAGCCGAACGTCATGCGGCGCAGGAATGCGGCCTTGTTCGTCGCGTAGTCGGCGAACCGGTCGGTCGTCGCCGTACCGGAGTGCGCGAAGGCGGAGAACGTCGCGGCGCTCGTCCCCGTCAGTTGCTGCAGCGCCTGGTGGGCTTGCGTGTAGGCGGTCTGTGCGTCATTGGCGTACGCGGTCAGGTTCGCCGCGCTAACTGCCAGCGCGAGCATGCGGCCGCCGATCACGTCGAGCGGCGAGTGCATGCCGGCGAGGATCCGGTTCTCGCCGAGCTCGAGGCCGCGGCTGATCATCTCCTGGAAGCGTTCCGGCACGAGCCACGCCATCGTCGTCGCATCGCGCACCGCCTCGGCCGTGTGGCCGCTGATGAAGCCGCCGTCGGTCGCGGGCGTCGTGCTTTCCGCCGGCACGAGCGTCGGCGCGACCACCACGCTCGTGCTCCAGCGGTACGGGCGCGCATATTTGAAGAAGCGCTTCGAAGGCTCGGTCGACGCGTTGTTGCCCATTTCGTTGAGCAGGTCGACAACCTTCCCGAAGCTGGCGTTGCCGCTGCTGCTGCCGACGCCGACGTTGTTGCCCGAGTCGTTGTACAGCACCGTCGTCGCGTCGGACGGAATGCTGGTGATGCTGGTCGTCTGCTGGGCCGCGGTGCGCCACGCGGCGGTGAGCGGGCCCATGCCGTCGGTCACGCTGTAACCCTTGCCGCGCCGGTCGTCGTAGTACGCGGCATCGGCCTGCTGCTGCGTGCGGGCGGTCGTCGCGTTGACCACGTACTGCACGTTGGCCGACAGCACCGCATCGTTCAGGATCGTGCCGCACGATACGCCGCTGTTCGGCAGCCCGGAGCACGTGGACGGCGAGATGGCCGGAAACGCGCCGTTGGCCGCCGCGCTCACGCCCGCATCGACCAGCATCGTCGACGGCTGCCAAAGATCGAGGAAACGGCTCACCACGCGCACCGCGGCATTGGTCGACAGCGTCGCATAGCGCGCGTCGCCGCGCTGATTGGTCGCGATGTTGTCGACGAAAGCGGGCGCGCTCGGGATCGGCGCACTGTCGACGAAGCCGGGGTCGGCGGGCGGCGCGGGAACGGCCGCGGCCAGGGTGCTGGTCGACGCGACGTCATCGCCGCCGCCGCACGCAGCCAGCACGATCGCACTCGACAAGGCTGCGACGTGCAGCGGGAAACGGCTTCGTGACGCAAACATGCAAGACTCCATCCTGATGGTCGAAGATGGCGAATTGTGGTGATGGATCGTTACGCGGCCGTTACGGATTTGTTTCGCGCCGGATTCAATGCGCGCGAATTCCCACTATCTGGTTAATTTCGGGTGCTGAGCATGTCGGGCGCCGGATTCGATGCGTCCGTCGAGGGCACGCGGGCGGCGGGCGGCTAGGCGCCCGCCGCCCGCGTGTCGAGCCGGAACAGCGATACCGCCTCGGCAAGCCGGCCTCCCTGTTCTTCGAGCGACCTCGATGCAGCGGCTGCCTGTTCGACGAGCGCCGCGTTCTGCTGGGTGACTTCATCCATTTGCGTAATGGCCAGGTTCACCTGCTCGATGCCGCGGCTCTGCTCGTTCGACGCGGCAGCGATCTCGCCCATGATGTCGGTCACGCGCGCGATCGCGTGCGTGACCTGGGTCATCGTCTCGCCCGCGTTGTTCGCGATTTGCGAGCCGTCCTGGATTTTCCGGACCGATTGCGAGATCAGCTCGCGGATTTCCTTCGCGGCGCTCGACGAGCGCTGCGCAAGACTTCGGACTTCGCTGGCCACCACGGCAAAGCCGCGGCCCTGTTCGCCGGCGCGGGCGGCCTCCACGGCCGCGTTGAGCGCGAGGATGTTGGTCTGGAATGCGATCCCTTCGATGATCGCGGTGATCTCGGCGATTTTGGCGGAGCCGGCGCTGATGTCCGTCATCGTGTCGACCATCAGGCCGACTGCCGTGCTGCCGCGCTGGGCGACCTCCGATGCGTTGTTGGCCAGCCCGCTCGCCTGCTGCGCATTGTCGGCGTTCAGGCGCACGGTGGAGGTCAGCTGCTCCATGCTCGATGCGGTCTCCTGCAGCGATGCGGCTTGCTGTTCCGTGCGGGAGGAGAGGTCCTGGTTGCCGGACGCGATTTCGCCGGCGCCTGTCGCGACGTTGCCGGATGCGGTCCGGACTTCCGAGATCAGGCGGGTCAGGTTCGCCTGCATGTCCCGCATGGAAGCCAGTACGCTGCCGGCCGGCGCGGCACCGGTCGAGGGTTCCATGCCGAGATCGCCGGCGGCGATACAGCGCGCGATGTCGCTGAGCGCGGCAGGCTCCGTGCCGAGCGAGCGCAGCAGGCCGCGGGTGATGAAGACGCCCAGGATCGCGGCGGCGGCTGCCGCCACGATACACATGACGATCAGCATCAGTCGTTGTGATGCATAGCGGTCGGCCGATTCCGTCACGAGTTGCGCGCCCAGCGTGCGGGCGTACGTCGCATAGGCGTCGGTGGCGGCGACGAGCCTGGCCAGCAGCGGTCGACACTGTTCGTTGATCATCGTGATGGCCTGATCGCGCCGGTTGTTCGCCGCCGCATCGACGATGGCGCGCGCCACCGGGCCGTACTGCGCTTCGACCGCGCCGATTTGCCGGACCAGTTCGCGGGACTTGTCGGTGGCGCCGCTTCCCTCGTGGACTGCATTCGTCAGTTCGCCGAGCAGCGCGCCGACTTCGCGGTCGGCCTGCAGCGCCGCGTCCTTCTCGAGGTCCGCGTCGCGCGGCGCGGTCGCGAGCACCTGGTTGCGGGCGGCGATCGCGCGCCGGTCGACCGCGACGCGAACCTTGTCCGCCAGGATTGCACGGGCGTTGGTGCCGTTGACGTAATTTTCGAATGCCGCGTTCGCATTGCCGAGCGATACGATGCCGAGAATGGAGACGAGCAGGACCATGCACGTCAGGAGGCTGAAGGCCAGGGTCAGCTTCGTGCGAACCGTTAATCGTTGATTATTCATGTGAGCCGTCCGGTTTCATTGATTCAAATAGCTTTCCTTATTATCGGATCGGTACATGAACAATTTAGGACCGTTGTCCGAAGCAATCGTTTGCGTCTACTCCGCTGCCGAAAAAAATGCAGACCCGAGCCGTGGCCGGTCAAGCCAGGCGAGCGATTGGCTCGGTTTCCGCGCAACACACCCGGTTGCGGCCTTCGCGCTTCGCCCGATAAAGCGCCATGTCCGCCTGATGCGACAGCGCATGCACGGACGGGGGGCGCGCGCGATGACCGGTCGCGCAGCCGATGCTGACGGTGAAGGCCGGAACGGTTTCCGCGAACCCGTCGAGCCGGTTGCGTTCGACTTCGCGGCGAATCGCCTCCGCGACCTGCGCGGCACCGCTTTCGTCCGTATCCGGCAGCACCGCGACGAACTCCTCGCCGCCGTAGCGTGCGGCGAGATCGCCGCGCCGTCGCGTATGGGTGCGGATGCATTCGGCGAGAAAGCGCAGTGCCGTGTCGCCTTCCGCATGCCCGTGCCGGTCGTTGTACTGCTTGAAGTGGTCGGCATCGATGAACAGGATCGACAGGCTGCCGTTGCTGCCCCGCTGCAGCCGTTCCCATTCGTCGGCCAGCGCGATATCGAGGGCGCGGCGGTTGCACAGGCCCGTCAGCGGATCGGTCCGCGTGAGATCCATGAGCAGCGTCTGCTTGCGCAGGTTGTCGCGTAGCGCAAACGCAAGCAGCCAGACCACCGCGCAGAAGAATGCGCTGATCACGGTGGCGGACACCCCCACCGTCCACGACAGGCGCGTGATGCTCGCCAGCACGTCGCCCTCGGCCGGCGCGACGACGGCGATCAGCGGCGTGCCCGGCACCCGCTGGTACGTATACAGCCGCATGACGCCGTCGATGGTCGAACGAGCGGGGTAGAAGCCCGATTCACTGTGCACCATCCGGTCGAAGGCTTTCGAGCGACGCAGGTGGTTCATCTGGTTGTCGTTCAACGACGGATTTCGCGCGAGGATCGCGCCGTCCGCGCGCAGGATCGCGCTGACCCCGTTCGGCCCGACATCGAGACCGGACAGGACCTGCTCGAAATAGGCGATGTCGATGGCGACCACCGCGATGCCGTTGAACGTGTGATCCGGCCGTTCGATGCGCCGCGACAGCGCGATGGATTCCTTGCCGCCGCGCGAGCGCGCGCGATAGGCCTCGGACACGTAGAGGCCGACGTTGTCGGCGTCGCGATGGACCTTGAAGTAGTCGCGATCGCTGAAATCCCAATGATGGGTCGTGCCGCAGCATCCGTCGATCATCTGGCCGTGCCGGTCGGTCACGCCCATGCCGGTCACGTATTGCGCGGCGGTGCGCTCGAACAGCAGGTCGTGCCGCAGCCCGGCATCCATCCGCCGCACCGCGGGCTTGCCGAGATCGGACGCGAGTGCGACCAGCGCGTTGTTCGACGTTTCGACGGTGCGCGCGATCTGGCTCACCAGGACGGCTGCGACGTTGCGCGACGTCTCGTGAGCGTGTTCGATCACTTCGTTGCGCCCGACCCACAGTGTCGCCGCGCTGATCCCGAGCGCCGCCAGCGACATCAACGTGCCCAATGCCCCGACGACAAGATGGTTGCGTCCGGCCCAGTCGGCAATTTTCTCGATCGAGGTGAATGCGGGCATGCTCATGCTCGTATGGGAAGCCGGCTGCAACGGCGCCGACGCGGGTCAAATCCGGGTTAACGGCACGGTTAACAGAAAATCGAGTCCGCCAGTGGACGCGTGCGATCGCGCATGGAAGCGCAAACGTGTGCGAGTTCGTCCGGCCGGTCCTGCAAAGTCGTGCATCGGGCGCGTGCCGCCGCCCGGAACGATATGCGGCGACACGCGCCGCCGGCACGTCGATTGATAACCCATCGACATCAATCCTTCCAAAAATTGCACTTATCGTTTGCCTGGCGACGAGCGAACATGCCGGAAAACGACAATCGATCCACCTCCCGCGTATTTCCGGATTTTCAGGAGACACCCCGATGCACCCCTCGTCCAGCCTTCCGAACGAACGTTCGAAGGCCGCTGCAGTTTTCCGCGTCACCGCCGGGAATTTTCTCGAGCAGTTCGACTTCTTCCTGTTCGGCTTCTACGCCACGCAGATCGCCAACGTTTTCTTTCCCGCGCAAAGCGAGTTCGCGTCGCTGATGATGACCTTCGCCGTGTTCGGCGCCGGCTTCCTGATGCGGCCGCTGGGCGCCATCGTGCTGGGCGCGTACATCGACGACGTCGGCCGCCGCAAGGGCCTGATCGTCACGCTGTCCATCATGGCGAGCGGCACCATCCTGATCGCGTTCGTGCCGGGCTACGCGACGATCGGCCTGCTGGCGCCCGCGCTCGTGCTGCTCGGGCGGCTGCTGCAGGGCTTCTCCGCCGGCGCGGAACTGGGCGGCGTATCGGTCTATCTCGCCGAACTGGCGACGCCCGGCCGCAAGGGGTTCTTCACGAGCTGGCAATCCGCCAGCCAGCAGGTGGCGATCGTCGTCGCGGCGGCCCTGGGCTTTGCACTCAATCAATGGCTGAGCGCGTCGGCCATCGCCGCATGGGGATGGCGCGCGCCGTTCTTCGTCGGCTGCATGATCGTGCCGTTCATCTTCATGCTGCGCCGCAACCTGGAGGAAACCCAGGAATTCAAGGCGCGCAAGCATCGTCCGGGCATGAAGGAAGTGTTCGGTACGCTGGTTCAGAACTGGGGCGTCGTCGTGGCCGGCATGATGCTGGTCGCGATGACCACCACGAGCTTCTATCTGATCACGGTCTACGCACCGACCTTCGGCAAGACGGTGCTGCACCTGAGCACCGCCGACAGCCTGCTCGTGACGCTCTGCGTCGGCGTGTCGAACTTCGTGTGGCTGCCGATCGGCGGTGCGCTGTCCGACCGGATCGGCCGCCGGCCGCTGCTGGTCGGCATGACGGTGCTCACCGTCGTGACCGCCTACCCGGCGCTGTCGTTGCTTGCTCACGCGCCGTCGTTCGTCAACATGCTGCTCGTCCTCCTGTGGCTCTCGTTCATGTACGGGATCTATAACGGTGCGATGGTCGTGGCGCTCACCGAGGTGATGCCGGTGCAGGTGCGCGTTGCAGGCTTCTCGCTCGCGTACAGCCTCGCGACGGCCGTGTTCGGCGGCTTCACGCCGGCCATTTCGACCGCGCTCATTCACGCGACGGGCGACAAGGCCGCACCGGGCTACTGGATGAGCTTCGCCGCCGTGTGCGCGCTGCTTGCGACGTTCGCGCTCTATCGTCGCCACCCAGCGACGCTGACGCCTGCGCATTGATGCCGCCACCATCCCGAATGCTCCGGGACCCGAACGAACCGACACGAATCCGCATGAACACGACCATGAGAAATCCGTTCCTGAAGTATTGCGCGGCCGCGCTCGTCCTTGCCACGGCCGTGGCTGCCAACGTGCAGGCCGCCGAACTGCACGTGATGAGCTCGGGCGGCTTCACCGCCGCCTACAAGCTGCTCGGCCCCCGATTTGCGTCGACGACGGGCAATACGCTCGATACCGCGCTCGGCCCGTCGATGGGCAAGTCGCCCGAGGCGATTCCGAACCGGCTCGCGCGCGGCGAGCCCGCCGACGCGGTCATCATGGTCGGCTACGCGCTGGACGACCTGATCAAGCAAGGCAAGGTCATCCCCGGATCGCGGGTCGAGCTGGCCGACTCGCGTATCGGCGTGGTCGTGCGCGACGGCTCGGCAAAACCCGACATCGGTTCCCCCGAAGGTCTCAAGCAGGCGCTGCTGCACGCGAAGTCGATCGCCTACTCGGACAGCGCGAGCGGCGTGTATATCGAACGCGAGCTGTTCAGGAAGCTCGGCATCGAGGACCAGGTGAAGTCGAAGGCGAAGATGATTCCGCGGATTCCAGTGGCATCGGTCGTCGCGAACGGCGACTACGAAATCGGCTTCCAGCAGGTGAGCGAGCTGCTGCCGGTCAAGGGGGCGACCTTCGTCGGCAAGATTCCCGAATCGCTGCAGTCGGTCACGCGCTTCGCGGCCGGCATCCCCGTCGGCGCGCAGCATCCGGCGGAAGCGAAGGCGCTGCTCGACTATCTTGCGTCGCCGGATGTTCAGGCCGACGTGAAATCGACCGGGCTGGATTCCGTCCCCGCTCATTGAGCCTGATCGACGGGAAGGTTTGCGTCATACCGCCTTCCCGTCACCGTCGGCGTCGGCGGCGGCACGGTCTGCATCGACCCCGTTCGGGGATACCGGCCCCCCTGCAGCGAGCCGCTGCGCAAGACGCGCACGATCGCATGCACCTTCCCACATCGATACGAAGATCACCGCGCACGCATTGCTGATCACGCTCGTCAGTGCGCGTGCCTCGGACATGAAGCGATCGATGCCGACCAGCAGTGCCACGCCGGCGACGGGCAGGTCGGGGATGACGACGAGCGTGGCGACCAGCGCCACCAGCCCGCTACCGGAAACACCGGCTGCGCCCTTGGACGTGAGCAGCATGACGGCGAGCATCACCGCGATCTGCGACGCGGAAAGGGGCACGTCACATGCCTGCGCGATGAACAACGCAGCGAGCGTCAGATAGATCGCCGTGCCGTCCAGGTTGAACGAATAGCCCGCCGGCAGCACGAGCCCCACGACGCCCTTGTCGCATCCGAGCGATTCCAGCTTGACGATCAGACGCGGCAGAACGGGCTCCGACGAGGACGTCGCGAGGACGATGAGCAACTCTTCGCGCAGGTAGCGCAACAGCCGCCACAGCGCGAAGCCGTGCAGGCGTGCGAGCGGTGCGAGCACGAGTGCGACGAACAGCGCGCATGCCGCATAGAAGGACACCACCAGCTTCGCGAGCGAGCCGACCGAACCGATCCCGAAGCGGCCCACTGTGAAGGCCATCGCGCCGAACGCGCCGAGCGGTGCGAGCCGCATGATCATCGCGAGCACGCGAAAGACAACCTGGGCGACACCGTCGATCAGCGCAAGCACGGGCTGGCCGGCCTGCCGGTGCGCATTCAGCGAGAAGCCGAACAGCAGCGACAGCAGCAGCACCGGCAACACCTCGCCTTGCTCGAACGCGCCGAGCATCGTATCGGGGATCACGCTCAGCCCGAATGCCACGAGCCCGCTTGGCTGCGCATCCTTCGCGTACTGCGCGACGATGCTCGAATCGAGATGGTGCACGTCGATGTGCAGGCCGGCGCCGGGGCGCAGCACGAACGCGATGGCGAGCCCGATCGCGAGCGCGACGGCGGTCAGCAGATAGAAGAGCGCCAGTGCCCGAACGATCGTGCGGCCGATGGCCTTCCCGTTCGCGAGTGACGTGATGCCCGAGACGATCGTGCAAAAGACGATCGGCGCGATGGTCATCCGCACGAGGCCGACGAACGCGTCGCTGAGGGGCTTGAGCATCGCGCCTGCGGCCGGCCATACGTGACCGACGGTCACGCCGAGCATCATCGCGAGCAGGACCTGCACGTAGAGCGATTTGAGCAGCCTGGCCAACCTCACGGGACGGTCTTCCTTCGTGTCTCTTGTGTCGTTGTCACACCGATGCATCGCTGCTTGCGATACCGTCGCGCTTCGCGTCGACGATCATCCGGTGAAACGCTTCGGCGGCCGGCGTGAGCGGTCGTCCGCGCCGCTTGACGATGCCCACCCGGCGTTTGACGACCGGCTCGACGAGCGGCACGCTCGTGAGAATGGGATGGTCGTGCCCGGGCATCGCCATCGAGGGCACCGCGGCGACGCCGAGCCCCGCCTCGATCAATCCGAGCAGGGTCGTCACGTGGCGCGCTTCGCACACGCTCGGCCCGCGCGGCGCCACGGCGGCAAGCGCCTGGTCGAGCAACAGGCGGTTCCCGGAAGTCTTGTCCACCGACACGTAATCGTGCTCGTACAGTTCGTTCCAGGTGACGCGCTTCTTGCGCGCGAGCGGATGGTCGCGGCGGCACGCAGCGACGAACCGCTCCTGGAGCAGCATCTTGAACTCGATCTCGGATTCCTGGCTGCCCATGAAGCTCACGCCGAAATCGGCTTCGCCGCTGATGACGGCGCCCAGCACCTCGTTCGCGCTCGCGTCCAGCAGCTTGACCCGGATGCGCGGAAAGCGCTGATGATAGCGCGCGATGGTGGCCGGCAGAAAGTAGTAGGCCACCGAGGGCACGCACGCAATGGTCACATGGCCCAGGCGGCTCGACGACACGTCGCGAATGCCGAGCAGGGCCGCGTCGAGATCGTCGAGCAGCTGTTCGGCGCTCTGCGCGAACACGCGACCGACCGTGGTGAGCGCCACGCGACGCGTGGTGCGCTCGAAGAGGCGCACGCCGAGCGCTTCCTCGAGCTTGTCGATCCGGCGACTCAACGCGGGCTGCGAAATGCTGACCGATTCCGCGGCCTTTCGGAAGCTGCCCGTTTCCACGACCGCGCGAAACGCCTGCAAGTCGTTCAAGTCGAAGTTGATCCCCACGGGCGCGTCTCCGCATCTCAGATGGGGCGTATTTTGCATGATTTCGCCGGTCCGACCGTATCGGCGCGGCACGCATCCGCGCAATGCGTGACCGCAACCGCGTGCGTGAGGGGGCGGTCTTGCCGTCGATCCGCTGTTCGTCGATACCGATGGGATCGTCGAGGCCCGGGCCTTAGGGCGCAAGCAGGCCGCGTGCGGCCAGATTGGCGTATAGCGCGCGCACGCCGAAGGTCCACGGCGCGATCTCGGTGCACAGCCGCACGGTGTTGACGAGTGCGCCGAGTGCGGGCGTGGAGATGGTGACGCGGTCGCCCAGGTGATGCGTGAATCCGCCGCCGGGCGCGTCGCGGTCCTGGATCGGCGAGAACATCGTGCCGAGGAACAGCATGAAGCCGTCCGGATACTGATGATGCGCGCCGCAGGTCTGCGCGACGAGGTCGGCCGGATCGCGGCTGATCTCGCGCATGTGGCTGATGCCGTCGAGGACGAAGCCGTCGTCCGCGCCTTCGACGCGCAGCGACACGCTGGCCTGCCGTACGTCGTCCAGCGTGAAACCGTCGTCGAACAGCCGCACGAACGGGCCGATCGCGCACGAGCCGTTGTTGTCCTTGCATTTGCCGAGCAGCAGCGCCGAGCGGCCTTCGATGTCGCGCAGGTTCACGTCGTTGCCGAGCGTGGCGCCCACCGGCCTGCCGTCGCTGCCGACCGCCAGCACGATCTCCGGTTCCGGGTTGTTCCACACCGACACGGGCAGCAGGCCCACGTCTGCCCCGAAGCCCACGGCGGACATCGGCTGCGACTTCGAGAACACCTCGGCGTCCGGGCCGATTCCGACCTCCATGTATTGCGACCACGCGCCGCGGCGTTCGAGTTCCGCCTTCAGGCGCATCGCGGCTTCCGAACCGGGGACGAGCTTCGACAGGTCGGTGCCGAGGGTCGCGGCCAGGGTCTCGCGCACGTCCCTCGCCTTGGCGGGGTCGCCGCCGGCCTGTTCTTCGATGACGCGTTCGATGAGGCTGACGGCGAAGGTCACGCCGCAGGCCTTGATGGCCTGCACGTCGCATGGTGCGAGCAGGTGCGTGGCGCCGGGCGCGCCATCCAGCGCCGCCTGCAGCAACGGCTCGACGCGGCCGAGCGATTCACCCGGGGCGGTGCGGGCGACGGCGACGGCGTCGGGCCGGTCGAACAGGTCCGCGGTGGTCGCCACGGTACGCGTGATGTCGAACACTTCTCCGCCGCGCACGGCGACGACGCTCGGGCCCGAACGGGCCCCATCGTGGCGCCAGACACGGCCGATCAACAGGGCCCGTGCCAGGTCGTGCGGCAGGCTGTCGGAAACGGAAAGAGTACGCATGGTCGGCTCGGCAAGGGGGGGCGGTTGGATCAGTGCGAATGGCGCGGGTTGCCGCGCTGCTCGATCACCTTCAGATACAGCGTGGCCGGTTCGAGGCAGCCGCCGGTGGACAACTGGCCCACCAACTGCCGGTAGAGTGCCTGCCAGGGCGTTTGCGCTTGCGGCACGGTGAAGCTTGCCGTCTCGCGGCGGCGTGCGAGTTCGTCGTCATCGACGAGCACGTCGACGCTGCGGCGATTCAGGTCCACGCGAATGCGGTCGTTCGTGCGCAGCAGCGCGAGGCCGCCGCCGACCGCCGCCTCCGGCGACACGTTCAGGATCGACGGGCTGGCCGACGTGCCGCTCTGGCGCCCGTCGCCCAGGCACGGCAGCGACGTCACGCCGCGCTTCACCAGATCGGCAGGCGGCGCCATGTTGACGACTTCGGAACTGCCCGGGTAGCCGACCGTGCCGCAGCCGCGGATCACCAGGATGCAACGCTCGTCGATACCGAGCCCGGGGTCGTTGATGCGGGCGTGGTAGTCCTCCGGGCCGTCGAAGACGATGGCGCGGGCCTCGAACGTATTCTCCGCGCCCGGCTCGGCAAGGTAGGTCCGGCGGAAGGCCTCGCCGACCACCGACATCTTCATGATCGCGCTGTCGAAGAAGTTGCCCGACAGCACCATGAAGCCGGCGCCATGCTTGAGCGGTGCGTCGGGCGTGTGGATCACGTCGCGGTCGGCGTCCTGCGCCGTGTCGGCGATCTCGCCGATCGCACGGCCGGACACGGTCAGGGAGTCGCGCCGCAGCAGGCGGGCCGCATCGAGTTGGCGCAGCACCGCGGGCACACCACCGGCGCGGTGGAAGCTCTCCCCGAGGTATTCGCCTGCCGGCATGCAGTTGACCAGCAGCGGCACGGATTCACCGAGGCGCTGCCAGTCGTCCAGGCTCAGTTCGACGCCCATGTGGCGCGCAATGGCGATCAGGTGCGGCGGGCAGTTGGTCGATGCGCCGAGCGCGGACGCGACGACGATGGCATTCTCGAACGCCGCGCGGGTCATGATCTTCGACGGCCGCAGGTCCTCCCGAACGAGTTCGACAGCGCGCTTGCCGGTGGCGTAGGCCATCTGGCCGCGCTCGCGATAGGCGGCGGGAATGCTCGCACACCCCGGCAGCGACATGCCCAGCGCCTCGGCCAGGCTGTTCATCGACAGCGCCGTGCCCATGGTGTTGCAATGGCCGATCGACGGCGACGATGCCGTGGTCAGCTTCATGAAGCCTTCGTAGTCGATCTCGCCGGCCGCCAGCAGGTTGCGGGCATGCCAGATCACGGTGCCCGAGCCGACGCGCTTGCCCTCGTGCCAGCCGTCGAGCATCGGTCCGCCCGACAGCACGATGGCCGGCATGTCCACGGTGGCGGCCGCCATCAGGCAGGCGGGGGTGGTCTTGTCGCAACCGGTCGTCAGGACCACGCCATCCAGCGGGAAGCCATGCAGCACTTCCACCAGCCCGAGATAGGCCAGGTTGCGGTCGAGCGCGGCGGTGGGCCGGCGGCTTTGTTCGGCCAGCGGATGCACGGGGAATTCCATCGGAATGCCGCCCGCGTCGCGAATGCCCGCCTTGGTCCGCTCGGCCAGTTCGATGTGGTGGCGGTTGCACGGCGCCAGGTCGCTGCCCGTCTGGGCGATGCCGATGACGGGGCGGCCCGATTGCAGTTCATCGCGCGTCAACCCGTAGTTCATGAAACGCTCGACATAAAGCGCGGTCATGTCCGCGTGCGCGGGGTCGTCGAACCACTCCTGGCTGCGCAGACGGCGCGGGGTCTGTGACATGGCGGGCTGTCTCCGAAGGGGCCTCGTTCATTGTTGTGTACCGGATTGGTACCGGTAACATTGGGCGGATGTTAGCACGGGGTTTTTGCGTGGAGGAACAGAATTTTGTGTGCGGGAGGCGCAGGGGAGGGAGAAAGCGCTGCGCGCGATGCACCGGATTTCGATCCCGTCGAACGGCACCGTATCGACGCGCATCGGCCGTCAACCCGGCCTTGTCGTCATGCGACGGCGGGGGCGGCGTGAGGGCAAGGGGACGGTACGCGATCGCGCAGTTCGCGCGCGCCTCGAGGGCACGCCGGTTCTCGCCGGGCGCGACCGGCCGGCGCGGGCCCGTCACGCGCTTTCCCGCGCGACGATCGTGTAGTCGATACGGATGCTGTGCGAATCGACCGGCTCGCCGCCGTCGCGCGCGTGCAGCGCGGCCAGCAGCGCCTCGCCCGTGCGCAGGCCGATGCCGTATGCGTCGACCGACACGGTCGTGA
Source organism: Burkholderia sp. Ap-955 (assembly GCF_011753045.1). Classification (NCBI taxonomy): domain Bacteria; kingdom Pseudomonadati; phylum Pseudomonadota; class Betaproteobacteria; order Burkholderiales; family Burkholderiaceae; genus Burkholderia; species Burkholderia sp. Ap-955. The sequence continues at coordinate 188,950 of NZ_VWWH01000002.1, read as the reverse complement.
TGGCAGGGTGGCAGCACGTCGCCACTTCGAAGTTGCCGAAGCCGGCCACTGCGATGTCCGTGGGCACGGACAGCCCGCGCCGGTGGCATTCCATGATCGCGCCGAATGCCGACATGTCGCTGACGCACATCACGGCATCGGTGTCCGGCCACTGCGCGAGCAGGGCCGCCATCGCGGGCCCGCCGTGGCTCATGGTGATCGGCGAATCGCCGAGCCGCACGACGCGCGGCTCGCCCAACCGCAGCGCCTTGATTTCCGCCTGGTATCCCTTGAGCCGGTCCAGGCCGCGGCGATCCAGTTCGCTGGCGCCGCCGAGAAAGCCGATGCGCCGGTAACCGCGCTCGGCCAGGTGCCGCACCATCGCACGTGCGGCGCGCACGTTCGAGAAGCCCACGGCGGTGTCGATGGGATGCGTAGGCAGGTCCCACATCTCGACCACGGGAATGGCCGAGCGCGCGAGCACCTTGCGCGTTGCATCGGTGTGCTGCGCACCGGTCAGCGCGACGCAGCGCGGCTGGTGACGCAGCATCGAACGGACCAGGCGTTCTTCGCGTTCCAGGTCGTAATCGGTGTCGCCGAGCAACAGTTGCAGGCCATGCGGTTCGAGCGCATCGGTCAGGCCGCGCACCGTGTCGGAGAAGTTGGAGCTCGACAGCGACGGCACCAGCACCGCGACGAATTCCGAACGCCCCGACGACAACGCACCGGCGGCCGCGTCGGCCACGTAGCCGAGCTGGTCGATGGCCTGGCAGACGCGTGCGCGCGTCTCGGCTGCCACGCTGTGGCCGGCAAGCACGCGCGACACGGTCATCTTCGATACGCCGGCGAGGCGCGCTACGTCGGACATGCGGGGCGGTCCGGCAGGCCGGACGGCGGTGGGGCTGGGCATCGGATCGCGATCGGGAAAGCCTGGAAAGGCTACATCATACCGGTGCGGCGTACGGTGCAGGCCGCCCGCGGCGCGCCCGTCGCAGCGCTGTCCGCACTAGGGAAACCACGCGTTCGGCGACGCTTGAACACGCCTGTCGCGACATGCTACCGTGCTGCTTGTTACCGGTATCAGCATGCCCGTTTCTCCCGTCGCCCCATTGGCGCTTTTTTTGGTCGTGGAATGTTATCGGTAACATCGATGCGTCAGAGAACCCGCCGGTACGAAGAAGACCTACACAATCAGGAGACAGACCGATGCCGTCCATCACGCAGACCGCTGCCGCGCCGGCCGCGGCCGACTCATCCGAAGACGCGCTCTATCGCAAGGTCATGCGGCGCATCCTGCCGTTGCTGCTGCTCTGCTACGTCGTGGCCTACCTGGACCGCGTCAACGTCGGCTTCGCGAAGCTGCAGATGCTCGACGAGCTGAGCTTGAGCGACAGCGTCTATGCGCTCGGCGCCAGCGTCTTCTTCTGGGGCTATTTCCTGTTCGAGATGCCCAGCAACCTGCTGCTGCATCGTTACGGCGCGCGCTTCTGGATCGCGCGGATCATGATCACGTGGGGCATCGTCTCGTCGTCGATGGCGTTCATCGTGCCGCTCGCGCAGTTCTTCCACGTGCAGACGACCACCATGTTCTACACGCTGCGCTTCCTGCTGGGCCTGTGCGAAGCCGGCTTTTTCCCGGGCGTGATCCTCTACATGAACTACTGGTTTCCGGCGCGCCGCCAGAGTGTGGCCATGTCGGGATTCCTGGTGGCGATCCCGCTGAGCCTCACACTCGGCAGCGTGGTGTCCGGCTGGCTGATGGAGCAGACGCACGGCCTGTCGGGCATGAGCGGCTGGCAATGGATGCTGCTGCTCGAAGGGCTGCCGTCGATCGTGGTGGCGTTCATCGTGCTGGCGTGCCTGGGCGACGGACCGAAGTCGGCGAAGTGGCTGTCCGCGGACGAAAAGGCCGTCCTGTCGCGCAATCTCGAATCCGAGGCGACGCACAAGTCGCACAGTATCGGGGCCGCGCTGCGCAGCCCGCGTGTCTGGCTGCTCACCTTCATCCTGCTCACCTTCAATACCGGCTTCTACGGGCTGGCGTTCTGGCTGCCGTCGATCATTCGCGCGTCAGGCGTGCACAGCCCGCTGCATATCGGTGTGCTGACGGCCATTCCGTACCTGACGGCCATCTTCGCGATGGTGTGGAACGCGTCGCACTCGCGCAAGACCGGCGAACGCCGCCTGCACGCGGCGATTCCCGCGCTGATCGGTGGCGTCTTCCTGATCCTCAGCGCGGCATTCGCGCACAACGTGGCGCTGTCGATCGTATTCCTGACCGTCGCTACCTGCGGCATTCTCGCGTTGATGCCGATCTATTGGACCTTTCCGGGGCAGATCCTGTCCGGCACGGCTGCGGCCGCCGGCATTGCGCTGATCAATTCGGTGGGCAACCTGTCCGGCTTCACGGGCTCGATGATCACCGGCATGGCCAAGGAAATGACCGGCAACATCAACAACGGCACCTATGCGCTGGGCGCCTGCCTGCTGGTCAGCTGCGTGCTGATCGCACTGATTCCGCGCGACGTGCTGCAGCCGCCGGTCAGCCGGTGAGGGCGTCGCAGTCCGTTGTATCTCGGGGTTTGCGCGTCGCGCCGACCCTGCAGCGGACGCGACGGGCAACACGTGGGCGGATCGAAACGACCGCCGCCACTCCGCCGCCGCGAGACGGTCGACCACGTGGGCGAGTGCATCCCGGGCCGGATCGAACCGATCGATTCCCGTGTCGACACGTGCATTCCGGCCGGGGACACGGCGGGCCGCCCTCGCGGACGGCAACACCGGCTCAGTCGAGCCCGCCCTGGCACAGATACTTGATCGACAGGTAATCGTCGAGGCCGTAGCGTGAACCTTCGCGGCCGTAGCCCGATTCCTTCACGCCGCCGAACGGCGCGGCCTCGCTCGCGAGCGCGCCTTCGTTGATCCCGACGATGCCCGTTTCGAGGCGTGCCGACACGCGCGCGATGCGCCGCACGTCCTGCGTGTAGAAATACGCGGCGAGCCCGAACGGCGTGTCGTTCGCGGCGTCGACCGCTTCGTCCTCGGTATCGAAGCGAAACAGCGCGGCGACCGGGCCGAAGGTTTCCTCGCAGGTCAGTTGCATGTCGGCGGTGGCGTCGGCGAGCACCGTCGGCGCGTAATAGTTCGCGCCGAGCTCGGTCAGGCGCTTGCCGCCCGTCAGCACGCGCGCGCCGCGTTCAACGGCATCGCCGACGTGACGCGCGATCTTGTCCACCGCGCGCGCGTTGATCATCGGGCCGATCTGCGCGGCCGGGTCGGTCGCCGGCGCGACCTTCAACGAGGCGACGCGCGCGGCGAGCTTCTGCGCGAACGCATCGTAAACGCCGGCCTGCACGTACACGCGGTTCGGCGATACACACGTCTGCCCGCCGTTGCGGAACTTGGCGGCCATCAGCCCGTCGACCGCGGCGTCGAGCTCGGCATCGTCGAACACGATGAACGGCGCATTGCCGCCCAACTCCAGCGACAGCTTCTTCAGCGTCGCGGCCGAATCGCGCGCGAGCAGCTTGCCGACGGCCGTCGAGCCGGTGAACGTGATCTTGCGCACGCGGCCGTCGGCGAGCCAGTCGGCCGCGGCTTCGACGCCGCGTTCGCGCGACGCGGTAACCAGGTTCAGCACGCCGGCCGGCACGCCGGCTTCCTGCGCGAGAAACGCGAGCGCGAGCGCGGTCAGCGGCGTGTCCTCCGCCGGCTTCGCGACGACCGTGCAGCCGGCCGCGAGCGCAGGCGCGATCTTGCGCGCGATCATCGCGAGCGGGAAATTCCACGGCGTGATCGCGGCGACGACGCCGATCGGCTCCTTCACCGCGCTGAGCCGCTTGCCGCGCTGCTGCTGCGGAATCAGGTCGCCATACGTGCGGGTCGCTTCCTCGGCGAACCACAGCACGTACGACGCACCGTACGCGACTTCGCCGCGCGCTTCGGCAAGCGGCTTGCCCTGTTCGCGCGACATCAGCTTCGCGAGATCGTCGGTGTGCGCGACGATCGCCGCATGCCATGCCCGCAGGATCGCGGCGCGGTCGCGCGCGGGCGTCGCGCGCCACGCGGGCAGTGCGCGGGCTGCCGCGTCGGTCGCCGCGCGTGCGTCGGCGGCGCCGCTGTCGGGTGCGTGGGCAACGGTCTCGAGCGTGGCCGGATCGGTGACGGCGAAGCGGCGGCCGTCGAGCGCATCGCGCCAGGTGCCGTCGATCAGGTTGGCGGTGCGAACGAGTTCGGTTCGGGACAGCGTAAGCGGCATGACAGGTCCTTGAATGAAGCGGTTCGGCGACGACGGCGGCCCGGCGCGGGCGCGACTCCCCCCGCGCGGACAGCGGGCTGCCGCGTGACGGGGTGACGCATGCCGGGTATCAGTGACGTTCGCCGAACAGCGATTCGAGCGGGTAGTGCCGTTTGACGAACGGCGACTTGATGATCACGTAACTGAAATACTTCTCGATGCCGATGTTCTGCTCGAGCAGCCCTTCGACGATCGTCTGGTAATGGCTCACGCTGCGCGTGATGAACTTCAGCAGATAGTCGTAGCCGCCGCTCGCGAGGTGGCATTCGACGATCTCGTCGACGTTGCGGATCGCCGCGACGAAGCGGTCGAAATCCTCGCGCCGGTGGTCGGCCAGCGTGACCTCGGTGAACACGACCTGCACGTCGCCGAGTTTCTCGAGCTGGATGTGCGCGCCGTAGCCGCCGATGTAGCCGGCCTTCTCGAGCCGCTTCACGCGGATCAGGCATGGACTGGGCGACAGCCCGACCGCATCGGCCAGCTCGACGTTGGTCATGCGGCCGCGCTTCTGCAACTGGGAGAGGATGCGCAGGTCGATGCGATCCAGCTTGCTGTCCGTCATGTTCACGTGCGTCGGGAGTCGGAAAAATGGAATGTCCGGTTACTTTAGAGTCGAACGATGACGGCCACAAGCCCGGCTTTCCCTTGGCCGGTCAGGCCGGCTGCGCGTGCGCGGCGTCGAGCGCGCGCTGCACGCCCGCGTCGGCCAGCACGTCGTCGAGCGTCTTGCGCACGCGTTCGAACAGCAGGTCGAACTCGCCCGCGGTGAAGCTCAGCGCCGGCGCGAAACCGAGCACGCCGTCGCCGAACGCGCGGAACACCACGCCGTTCGCGTACGCGGCGGCCGCGATCTTGTCCGGCACGTTCAGCGCCGGGTCGAAGCGCGTCTTGTGCGCCTTGTCGGCCACCAGTTCGAGCGCGCCGAGCAGGCCGACCGAACGCGCATCGCCGACGAGCGGATGCGCGCGCAGCGCATCGAGCCCCGCGGCGAAGCGCGGCGCCAGCGCCTGGCCGTTCGCGAGCAGCCCACCTTCGTGATAGAGCTTCAGCACTTCGAGGCCGATCGCCGCGCTCACCGGATGCGCGGAATACGTATGGCCGTGGCCGACCACCGGCGAATCGGCGCGGTCGCCCGCGATCCCTTCGTAGATTTCGTCGGACATCAGCACCGCGCCCATCGGCGCATAGCCGGCCGTCAGGCCCTTCGCGACGGTCATCAGGTCCGGATCGACCTGTTCGGCCTCGCAGGCGAACAGCGGGCCCGTGCGGCCGAAGCCGGTGATCACCTCGTCGGCGACGAACAGGATGCCGAGGCGCCGGCACGCGTCGCGCATCGCCTTCAGCCAGCCGGCCGGCGGCACGATCACGCCGCCGGAACCCTGCACGGGCTCGCAGAAGAACGCGGCGACGTTGTCCGCGCCGAGTTCGGCGACCTTCGCTTCGAGCGCGGCGACCGACGCGGCGATCAGTGCCTGCGGATCGTCGCCGAGCGGATGGCGGTACGGGTAGGGCGACGGAATATGGTGCTGGTCCGCGCGCGGCAGGTCGAAATGGCGGTGGAACGCGGGCAGCGCGGTGAGCCCGGCGCCGATCGACGACGAGCCGTGATAGCCGCGCTCCAGCGCGATCATCTGCTTTTTCGACGGGCGGCCGGTCGCGTTGAAATAGTGCGTGATGAAACGGATCGCGGAATCGACCGCGTCCGAGCCACCCAGCGTGAAGTACACACGATTCAGCGACGGCGGCGCGAGCGCGGCGAGCCGTTCGGCGAGTTCGATCGCCGGCTGCGAGCCGAAATGGAAATAACCGGTCGCGTAGGGCAGCTTCGCCAACTGGTCGGCGGCGGCCTTCACGATGCTCTCGCGGCCGTAGCCGACGTTCACGCACCACAGGCCCGAGAACGCGTCGAGCAGCGTGTGGCCCGCGGCATCGCGCAGGAACACGCCGTCCGCGGATTCGAGCACGGTGACGCCGCGCGCTTCGTGCGCACGGTAATTGACGACGGGGTGGATCAGGTGTTGACGATCGGCTTCGATCAGCGCGGCTTGGTTCATGGGAAGGCGGGACTCTCGTCAGGTGTCAGCGGTGAGTTCATGCTAACGGGCGAGAAATCCGGATGCGTCTTCAATTTGCGGCCCGAAACGTATGCGCGCGGCGTTTGTGCGGGGCGCTTCGGCATTTTCTGCTGCGCGCCCGGCGGGCCGGGCGCGCGCCAGGTCAGTAGCCGCGCGCGCGATCGACGACGCCGATCATCGGCTGGCCCGCGCGATGGCGCGCGAGGTTCGCGAGCACCGCGTCGACCGCGGTATCCGGCCGCGTCGCGCTGGCGATGTGCGGCGTGATCCGGATGCGCGGATGGGTCCAGAACGGATGGCCGGCCGGCAGCGGTTCGGGGTCCGTCACGTCGAGGATCGCGCTGTCGAGCCGGCCGCTCGCGAGCGCGGCGAGCAGCGCGGCTTCATCGAGCTGCGGGCCGCGCCCGACCTGCACCAGCGACGCGCCGGCCGGCAGCGCATCGAACACGCGTGCGCCGAGCAGCCCGCGCGTGCTGTCGGTGAGCGGCAGCAGGCAGATCAGGATGTCGGTGCGGGCGAGGAACGCGTCGAGCGCCGCGTCGCCCGCGTAGCACTCGACGCCGTCGAGCGTGCGCGGCGTGCGGCTCCAGCCGGCGCACGGGAAACCGAAGCGCCGCAGCGTGTCGAGCACGGCCTGGCCGAGTGTGCCGAGCCCGAGCACGCCGATGCGCCGCGATGCCGCCGCCCGTACGGGTTTCTCGTGCCATACCTGGTCGCGCTGCTGGGCCGCATAGTCGAACAGGTCGCGATGGATCGTCAGCACGGCCTGCGTCACGTATTCGACCATCCCTTCGACGATGCCCGGCTCGATCATCCGCACGACCGGAATGTGCGCGGGCACGCGCGACAGGTCGAACTGGTCGATGCCGGCGCCGACGGAGAACACGACTTCGAGATTCGGCAACAGCGCGACCGGATCGTCCGGCGGCTGCCATGCGGCGAGATAGCGGACGGCTGCGGCGTCGCCGAGGTCCGGCCAGATCCGGAACGGCAGATCGGGCGCCTGTTGCGCGAAGCGCGCCGCCCACTGCGCGCCGCGCACCGGGTCGGCCTTGTAGAGAAAGCTCATCGTGTGTCCCGTTCAGCCGAGCGCCTGGCTCACGATCGCGAACGCGCGCAGTTCCGGGTCGCGCGCGGGCGTCGTGCCGCGCGCCATCGTGACGACGGTATCGACGCGCGGCAGCCCGAGCCCGTCCAGCCAGTCGGACAGCCCGCTGTCGCTCGGCAAGTCGACCCGCACGAACATCCCTTCGTTCAGCGCGAGCCAGTGGCTGATCAGCGCCTGCGCGCGCAGCGCATCCGGCGCGATCACCGGGCCGATCACGTGGCCGGGGCCGAAGCGGCGGAACAGCGCGAAGCCGAGCAGTTCGCCGTCGCGATCGAGCGCGATGCCGTTCGCGACGTCGAGCAGCGCATCGGTCACCGCGCCGCGTTCGTAGCCGGCCGCGCGCGACGCGAGCGCGGCGAGGCGCGGCCCGTCGTTGGTGCCGAGCGGGCGGAGGCGCTCGCCGGGCGGCAGCGAGATCAGCGGCGGCCGGAACGCCGCGCCCTGATGCTGGTTGATCGTATCGATCGGCTCGAAGCCGAACGCCGCGTACAGCGGCTCGCGTCCCGGCATCGCATGCAGAAAGACGGTTCGTGTGCCGAAGCCGTCGAGCGCGCGGGCGAGCAGCTCGCGCTCGATGCCGCCGCCCGCGCGCTCGGGCGACACGATCACCATGCCGAGCGCCGCGTGCGATTCGCCGAGGCGCCAGCCCAGCGCGGTCCCCACGACGCCGGTCTCGTCTTCGGCCACGATGCCGCCGCCGAGCTGGAGCACGAAGCGCCAGTCCTCGAGCCGGTGCGGCCACTTGACCGCCTCCGACAGCCGATGGGCGGCGGGCAGGTCGGTTTCGGCGAACGGGCGATAGGTGAGCGTGCGGGAAGAATTGAGGTCGGACACGCCGGACTCCGGATGGGTAGAAATGACCTATCGACTCTGCCAGTGACCCACGGGCGCGGATAGGACGATTCGCCTGTTTTCCGGCGGTGACGGGCGCGCCCGCGAGATCGACGCAAACCCGTTCGATCGACGCGGACGAACGCGCGGATCGTGCCGGCGCGGCTGGTCAATCCCGCCACTCGTGCTGTGGAAACGCCACTACGATTAATGCACGGCGGCGCTGCCGCCTGCCGGAGGGCCGCACCGGTAGGCGAGCCCGCTGCGGCAGCACGGCGCCCACCGGCCGGCCCTGCCCCGCCGCGCCCGATCGCACCGCAGATCGTGCTGCATGTGCCGGGCAACTTGCGGCGATTGTGCGTTTTGAGCGGCGCCGAACGATGCGCGAACGACTTTTTGCCCTGATTCAATTTCGTTAAACCCAGCCCATCCCCGGCCGTGCCGGGGCTTCACACCGACAGGACCTGACCATGATCCAGTTTGAACCGAAGTACATCACCTTCGACTGCTACGGCACGCTGACCCATTTCCGGATGGCCGAGACGGCGCGCGAAATCTATGCGGATCGGTTGTCGCCGGCCACGATGGAGGCCTTCGTGCGCGCGTTCGCCGCCTATCGGCTCGACGAGGTGCTCGGTGCGTGGAAGCCGTACCGCGATGTCGTCGTCAACTCGGTCCGCCGCACCTGCGCGCGGCTCGGCGTGACGTTCGACGAAGCCGAGGCCGAGCTGTTCTATCACGCGGTGCCGACGTGGGGCCCGCACCCGGACGTGCCGGCCGGGCTGTCGCGGCTGGCGTCGAAGTACAAGCTGGTGATCCTGTCGAACGCGATGGACGACCAGATCATGAGCAACGTCGACAAGCTCGGCGCGCCGTTCCACGCGGTGTTCACCGCGCAGCAGGCGCAATCGTACAAGCCGCGGATGCAGGGCTTCGAATACATGTTCGACAAGCTCGGCTGCAAGCCGGAGGACGTGCTGCACGTGTCGTCGAGCCTGCGCTACGACCTGATGACGGCCGAGGATCTCGGGATCAAGCACAAGGCGTTCGTGAACCGCGGCCACGAGCCGGGCACGCCGTTCTACAACTATTACGAAGTGTCGGGCATCGACCAACTGGCGACGCAGCTTGGCCTGTAAATCGCCTGCGCCGGCCGATTCATCGATCGGCGCGACGGGACGGGACTCGACCGCGATGCCGTCGGCGCCCGTCGCGTCCTGTCGCGCGTTCGATCAGCGCACGAAACGAGGGTAATTACCGATATCGAGTCGTTCAAGGCGGGGCCGCCCGGGCCGATATATGTACCGAACGGTTAATATTTCGAGGCCCCCCGCATGAAGTTGTCCACCAAACTGCTGATGCTCGTCGCCGCGGCGCTGCTCGGCGTCGTCCTGCTCGCCGCGTTGTCGCTGCACACGCTGCGCGACGCGCTGATCGACAGCCGCCGCGAAGAGATCGTCATTCTGCTGACCAAGGCCGAGCATCTGGTCGATTCGTATCGCGCGATGCAGACCAACGGCACGCTCACGCAGGAGCAGGCGCAGCAGCAGGCCAAGGCCGCGCTGGCGGCGCTCAACGCGAATTCGAAGAGCTACTTCTGGGTCACGACGTCCGACGGCGTCAACCTCGTCCACCCGAACGCGAAATTCATCGGCACGCGCGCGAAAGGCAACCGCACGACCAGCGGCCTGACCGACAGCGAGGCGTACCGCGCGGGCATGGCGCAGTCGCATTTCGCGCTCGTCGACGTGCTGATCAAGCGCAGCCCCGACGCGGACCTGGAGCCGAAGCTGCAGGGCGTGGTCGCGATTCCCGACTGGAACTGGTGGATCGGCACCGGATTTTTCTACGACGACATCAATGCGGCGTTTGCCCGGCTCGCGATGGTGCTCGGCGCCGTCGCGCTCGTCATCGCCGCGGCGCTCGCGGCCATCGCATGGGGCGTGCTGCGCAGTGTCAGGCGCACGCTGGGCGGCGAGCCCGCGCATGCGACGCAGATCGCCGCCCGCATCGCCGCCGGCGAACTGGACGTGCAGTTCGATACGGCGCACGCGGCGCCCGGCAGCCTGCTCGTCGCGCTGGGCGACATGAAGGCGCGGCTGACCGACACCATCGCCGAGATCCAGACCACGACCCACTCGATCGCCACCGGCACCGGCGAGATCGCGCAAGGCAACCTGGATCTGTCGCAGCGCACGGAGCAGCAGGCCGCGTCGCTGCAGGAAACGGCCGCGAGCATGGAGCAGATCACGTCGACGGTCAAACAGAACGCCGACAACGCGCGCCAGGCGAATGCGCTGGTGGCCCAGGCGAAGGGTGCGACCGAACTCGGCGGCGCTGCCGTGCAGGCGGTCGTCGAAACGATGCGGCAGATTTCGGACGGATCGGTGCGGATCGCCGACATTACCGTCGTCATCGAAAGCATCGCGTTCCAGACCAACATTCTCGCGCTCAACGCCGCGGTGGAAGCCGCGCGGGCCGGCGAGGAGGGGCGCGGGTTCGCCGTCGTCGCGTCGGAAGTCCGCTCGCTCGCGCAACGCAGCGCCGCGGCCGCGAAGGACATCAAGGGATTGATCGACGCGTCGGTCGAGCGGGCCGGCAGTGGCAGCCGGCTCGTCGAGACGGCCGGCGCGCGCATGACGGAGATCGTCCGGTCGATCGACCGGGTGGCCGACATCATGGGCGAGATTTCGGCGGCATCGGCCGAGCAAAGCACCGGCATCGAACAGATCGGGCTGGCGGTCGCGCAAATGGACGAAGTCACCCAGCAGAACGCCGCACTCGTCGAGCAGGCGGCTGCGGCCGCCTCGTCGCTGGACGAGCAGGCGGCGCGCCTGCGGGCCGCCGTATCGGTATTCCGGCTCGCTGCGTGACGGCTTCGCGCCGTCCGCCCGCGGCTGGCGCGTCCTCCTGCCTTCGGTGCGCCGCGCCGGCACACGCCCGGCGTGCGCGCCGACATGCCGGCGATGGACGCGCCGCCGCATGGCGGCGCGGTTCCTGACGGCTGCACGGGCCCGGTTTCCGGGCAGTCCTGTCATCTTCCGTCTTCCCCAAAGCCGTTCCGATCGAGCGGCATTCTTCTGAACTTTCCTGCGCGACGTCCCGTCGCGATCCCCACCTTCGCCGCCCGTGCATGCGGCGATCTGCCGCAACGTGCCGCTCGTTTCGGCCGTCGTGGGCAGGCGCGCGTGCATTCGACACAAACGTGTGGTTTGCGTGAGCCAAACGCGCGCCGGATGCCGAACGGGCAATTTTGTCGGCGCAATCTGCGGCGGCTGCGGCCTTACGATTTCCTGCATCGACACGGGTTCGGCAGCCGCCGCGACACGCCGCCGGGCACACGGCGACTCGGATGCGCACGCAGCAATTCATGCTGCGCGGGCGGCTCAAAACGGTCGATTCGTATCGTGCGGGCCGCCCGAATCGCGACAAACCGCATTTTGGCGATGCTTAAATGAATTGCATGACGACGTTGCGACCGCCACCAGCACGCGGGCGCGGCGGGATTCGAGAACACGCTGGACCCAAGACCCCACTTTCCACAGTCAGGAGCAGTTCGGATGAGCGACGATATCGACAATGGCGGCAAGGGCGGCTTCACGCGCCGCGACATGATGAAGGTCATGGCGGCGAGCGGCATGATGGCCGCCGGCGCCGGCGGACTGCTGATGACCCCCGGCTCTGTATTCGCCGCACCCGCGCCGAAGCGCGGCGGCAAGATCCGGGTCGCGAACGAAGCCGGCTCGACGGCCGATACGCTCGACCCGGCCAAGGGCTCGACGGGCGCGGACTACACGCGCTTCTTCATGTTCTACAGCGGCCTCACGCAGCTCGATGCGAGCCTGACGCCGCAGATGAACCTCGCCGAATCGCTGCAGACGACCGATGCGAAGACCTGGATCATCAAGCTGCGCAAGGGCGTCACGTTCCACGACGGCAAGCCGGTCGGCCCGGCCGACGTGGTGTTTTCGCTGATGCGCCACAAGAACCCGGCCACGGCGTCGAAGGTCAAGACGCTTGCCGAACAGTTCACGGATGCGAAGGCGACCGGCCCGGACGAAGTCACGTTGACGCTCGCCAGCGCGAACGCCGATCTGCCGGTGATCCTCGCGACGCCGCAGCTCGTGATCGTCAAGGACGGCACGACCGACTTCTCGACGGGCATCGGCTGCGGCCCGTACAAGCTGAAGTCGTTCAAGCCGGGCGTGTCGACCGTCGGCGTGCGCAACGACAGCTACTTCAAGCCGGGCAAGCCGTATCTCGACGAGATCGAGCTGATCGGCATCAGCGACAGCGCCGCGCGCCTGAACGCGCTGCTGTCGGGGGACGTGCACCTGATCAACGCGATCGACCCGCGCTCGACGCAGCGCGTCTCGTCGACGCCGGGCTACGCACTGAAGGAAACCAAGTCGGGCCTCTATACCGACCTGATCATGCGCAGCGACAACCCGATCGTCGCGAACCCCGATTTCGTCGAAGGGATGAAGTACCTGTTCGATCGCGAGCAGCTCCGCACCGCGGTGTTCCGCGGCTACTCGGTAATCGGCAACGACCAGCCGATTCCGCCGGGGCACCGCTACTTCAACGCGTCGCTGCCGCAGCGGCCGCACGATCCGGACAAGGCGAAGTTCCTGCTGCAGAAGGCCGGCGCGCTGGGCGCGTCACTGCCGCCGATCTATGCGACGTCCGACGCGAACGGGTCGATCGAAATGGCGGTGCTGCTGCAGCAGGCCGGCCAGAAGATCGGGCTGAACCTGCAGGTCAACCGCGCGTCGCCCGACGGCTACTGGTCGAACCACTGGATGAAGCACCCGCTCACCTTCGGCAACATCAACCCGCGCTCGAGCGCCGACGTGCTGTTCACGCAGTTCTTCAAGTCGGATGCGCCGTGGAACGAGTCGGGCTGGAAGAACGCGAAGTTCGACCAGCTGCTGCTCGCCGCGCGCTCGGAAACCGACGACGCGAAGCGCAAGCAGATGTACGGCGACATGCAGGTGATCGTGGCGCAGCAGGGCCGGGTCGGCATTCCGGCGTTCATCAGCTTCCTCGACGGCTATGACAAGCGGCTCGCGGGCCTCGGCTCGATCCCCACCGGGCCGATGATGGGCTTCACGTTCGCCGAGAACGTGTGGTGGAACGCATGACGTTGTGGCTGGCCGCCGTCGCGCGGCCGGTGCGGACCACCGCGCCGGCCACGCGCGGTTTTTTCTGGAGTGCCGCACCATGAACCGAATTCTCATCGGGCTGATCGGCCGGCGTATCGCGGTCACCGCGCTGACGCTGCTGATCGTGTCCGCGATCATCTTCACGATCACGAACCTGCTGCCGGGCGACGCCGCGCAGGCCGCGCTCGGCCAGTCGGCGACGCCGGAGACGGTCGCCGCGCTGCGCCAGCAGTTCGGCCTCGACATGCCGGCGCACGTGCGTTACGTGCACTGGCTCACCGGCCTGTTGCACGGCGATTTCGGCCGGTCGCTATCCGGCGACATGCCGGTGTCGGAGCTGATCGGCGGGCGCCTGCCGAAGTCGCTCACGCTGGCAGCGATCACGACCGCCGTGTCGGTGCCGATCGCGCTGTTGCTCGGGATCCTCGCGGCGGTCAAGCGCGAGTCGGTGATCGACCGCGTGATCAGCCTCGGCACGCTGTCGCTCGTCGCGACGCCGGAATTCCTGATCGCGACGGTCGCCGTGCTCGTGTTCGCGGTGAAGCTGCGCTGGCTGTCCGCATTGTCGTACAGCGGCCCGATCGAAAGCCTGCACGATTTCCTGCGCGCGTACGCGATGCCGGTGCTGACGCTGTGCGCGGTCGTGATCGCGCAGATGGCGCGGATGACGCGCGCCGCGGTGATCGAGCAATTGAGCGCGTCGTACGTCGAGATGGCCACGTTGAAGGGCGCGAGCCCCGCACGCGTCGTGCTGCGCCATGCGTTGCCCAACGCGATCGGCCCGATCGCCAATGCGATCGCGCTGAGCCTGTCGTATCTGCTCGGCGGCGTGATCGTCGTCGAGACGATCTTCAACTATCCGGGCCTCGCGAGCCTGATGGTCGACGCCGTCAGCAACCGCGATTTCCCGTTGGTCCAGGCGTGCACGCTGATCTTCTGCGTCGCTTACCTGACGCTCGTGCTGTTCGCCGACCTGTGCTCGATCGTGTCGAACCCGCGACTGCGCACCTGAGTGTTTCGTCTTTTTTCCGAGATGTCGCCCATGCAACCGATCGAACCCGTACAACGCAGCAGCGCGCTGCCGCCCTCCGGCGATCCGCCCCTGGGGCGGGGCAGCGTGCCGCCTGCCGCGCCTGCTCCCGACCAGCCGCGCAAGCGCCGCGCCGCGCGCATCGCGTTGACGACCGGAGGCCGCGTCGGCGCGTCGATGGTCGGCCTGATGCTGTTCGTCGCCGTGTTCGGGCCGCTGATCGCGCCGCATGACGTCGGCGCGATCGTCACGCCCGACGTGTTCGCGTCGTTCAGCGCGAAGTTGCCGTTCGGCTCCGACTTCCTCGGCCGCGACATGCTGAGCCGGATCCTGTACGGCACGCGGCTGACCGTGCTGCTCGCGCTGGCCGCGGTGTTGCTCGCCGCCGTGACCGGCACGACGCTCGGGCTCCTCGCGACCGTGTCGGGCCGCGCGGTCGACGAGACGATGAGCCGGCTGCTCGATGCGCTCACGTCGATTCCGTCGAAGATGTTCGCGCTGATGCTCGTCGCCGCGTTCGGCTCGTCGCTGCCGCTGCTGGTGCTCACCGCCGCGATCAGCTACATGCCCGGCTCGTACCGGATCGCGCGCGCGCTGGCCGTCAACATCAGCACGCTCGAATTCGTGCAGGTGGCCAAGGCGCGCGGCGAAAGCGCGCTGTACATCGCGTGCGTCGAGATGCTGCCGAACATGATCCACCCGATGCTGGCGGACACCGGGCTGCGCTTCACGTTCGTCGTGCTGCTGCTGAGCGGCCTGAGCTTTCTCGGGCTCGGCGTGCAGCCGCCGTATGCGGACCTCGGCTCGCTCGTGCGCGAGAACATCGCGAGCCTTGGCGACGGCTCGGCCGTCGCGATCATGCCCGCGGTCGCGATCGCGATCCTGACGGTGGGCGTCAACCTGATGATCGACGGCTTGCCGCATCGCGGCCGCCGCAAGGGCGCGGCCGGCGCCGCCGGAGGACACTGATGCGACACGAATCGAACCCGCTCGTCGAGGTGCGCGGGCTGCGCGTGGTCGGCGGCCGGCCGGGCGGCGAGGAAACGACGATCGTCCACGGCGTCGACTTCGACATCGGGCGCGGCGAGGTGCTCGCGCTGATCGGCGAATCGGGCTCCGGCAAGACGACGATCGCGTTGTCGCTGATGGGCCATGCGCGCGCCGGATGCCGGATCGCCGGCGGCTCGGTGAAGCTCGACGGCACCGACGTGTGCACGCTTTCCGCAGAGGCGCTGACCGCGCTGCGCGGCCGCAAGGTCGCGTATATCGCGCAGAGCGCGGCCGCCGCGTTCAACCCGTCGCGCACGATTCTCGACCAGGTGATCGAGAGCGCGCTGATCCACAAGACGATGACGAAGCGCGACGCGCAGGCGAAGGCGATCGAGCTGTTTCGCGCGCTCGCGCTGCCGGAGCCGGAGACGATCGGCAAGCGCTATCCGCACCAGGTGTCGGGCGGTCAGCTGCAGCGGCTGATGGCCGCGATGGCGCTGATCACCGACCCGGAGCTGGTGATCCTCGACGAACCGACCACCGCGCTCGACGTGACCACGCAGATCGATGTGCTGCAGGCGTTCAAGAGCGTGATCCGGCGCTACGGGATGAGTGCGGTGTACGTGTCGCACGACCTGGCCGTGGTCGCGCAGATGGCCGACCGGATCATCGTGCTGAGCGATGGCGTGATCCGCGAGGCGGGCGACACCGAACAGATCCTGCATGCGCCGACGCATCCGTACACGCAGAGCTTGATCGCGGCGGTCACGCCGAACGACGCCGAACGCGACGCGCAGGCGCAAGCACAGGAGCCGGCCGCGCCGGCGCCGCTGCTCGACGTGCGCGGCGCGATCGCGGGCTATGGCGGGCGCACCGCGAAGGGCTGGCCCGCGAAGGTGATCCTGCATGAAGTCGACCTGCGCATCGGGCGCGGGCAGACGGTCGGCGTGATCGGCGAATCGGGTTCCGGCAAGACGACGCTCGCGAAGGTGATCGCGGGCCTCGTGCCGGCGACCGGCGGCGCGATCCTGCTCGACGGCGAGCCGCTCGCGCGCGATATCGTCAAGCGCACCAAGGAGCAGCACCGCCGCGTGCAGATCGTGTTCCAGAACGCCGATACCGCGCTCAATCCGGTGCATACCGTCGAGCGCACGCTCGCGCGGCCGCTCGCGTTCTACCACGGGATCAAGGGCGCGCGTGCACGCCAGCGCGTCGCGGAGTTGCTCGAACTCGTGCGGTTGCCGCCGGCGGTCGCCTCGCGGCGTACCGGCGAGCTGTCGGGCGGGCAGAAGCAGCGCGTGAACCTCGCGCGTGCGCTCGCGGCCGAGCCCGACCTGATCCTGTGCGACGAGGTCACGTCGGCGCTCGACACCGTGGTCGGCGCCGCGATCATCGAGCTGCTGCGCGACCTGCAGGCGAAGCTCGGCGTGTCGTACGTGTTCATCACGCACGACATCGCGAAGGTGCGCGCGATCAGCGACGACATCGTCGTGCTGTATGCGGGCCGCCGCGTGGAGACGGGCAGCCGCGACGCGCTGTGCGCGCCGCCTTATCACCCGTATTCGCATCTGCTGGTGTCGTCCGCGCCGGAACTGCGCGCGGGCTGGCTCGACGATGCGGCCGAGCGTTGCCATCGGCCGCTGGTGCCGATCGGCGAGCGCGAGAACGAGGCCGAGCTGTGTCCGTTCCTGTCGCGCTGCGCGATGCGCGTGGACGGCGTGTGCAACCGGACGGCCCCGTCGCTGCGCACGCTCGGCAACGGCGCGCAGGTGCTGTGCCATCGCAGCGAGGAGGATCTCGCGCGCTTCCAGGCGGAGCCGATTGCCGCTGGTGTCACGCCGGTGCAGCTGTAGTGCGTGGCGCGCGAACCGTTCATCGTGCGGTGCGGTGAACAGGCCGCCGCATAGTCTGCTGCGGCGGTCGCGCAAAACGGCAACTTGTACGCGTGCCGCGCGCGAATACGCGGCAACTGCGGTTTTTGACGGTGATTAAATGATTCTCATTGGACGGTCGCCGATCGTCGTCGCCGGAATGCTCGAGAAGAATTCGATGAAACTGGAATCGTACTGGCTGGATACCCGTCCCGCGTTTCGCGCCGGAAGCGTTGGCCCCGTCGAAGGGCGGGCCGACGTCGTGGTGATCGGCGGCGGTTTCACCGGCTTGTCGGCGGCGCTCGCGCTCGCGCAGCGCGGCGTCTCGGTGGTCGTGCTCGAAGCCGCGCAGGTCGCCGGCGAAGCGTCCGGCCGCAACGGCGGCCAGTGCAATACGGGCGTCGCGCAGGACTACGCGTCGCTGGCCGCGCGCATCGGCGCCGCGCAGGCGAAGCAGTTCTATCGCGCCTACGAAAGCGCGGTGAAGAGCGTCGAGACGATCGTGACCGAACAGGCGATCGACTGCGATTTCCGGCGCGCCGGCAAGCTGAAGCTCGCCGCGAAGCCGCAGCATTTCGCGGGGCTTGAAAAGACCTTCAACGCGTTGCGGCGCGACGTCGATCCGGACATCGAACTGATCGAGCCGTCGCACATCCGCGACGAAGTCGGCTCCGACGGTTTCTACGGTGGGCTCCTGCAGCGCAACGGCGCGCAGATGCACATGGGCAAGTTCGGCGTCGGCCTCGCGCAAGCGGCCGTGCGCGCCGGCGCACGCGTGTACGAACACGCGGCCGTCACGCAGCTCGACAGGCTGGACGGCGAGCGCCACCGGATCACCAGCGCCCGCGGCACGATCGTCGCCGACCGCGTGCTGGTCGCGACCGGCGCATCGCAGCACGGGCCGTTCGCGTGGTTCCGGCGACGCATCGCGCCGGTCGGCAGCTTCATCGTCGTGACCGAGCCGCTGCCCGACGCGCAGTTGAACCGGCTGTTTCCGCATCGCCGCGCATACGTGACGTCGCGCCAGATCGGCAACTACTTCCGCGTGACGCCCGACAACCGGCTGCTGTTCGGCGGCCGTGCGCGCTTCGCGATGTCGAGCCCGCGCTCCGACGCGAAGAGCGGCGACGTCCTGCGTGCCGGCATGGCCGGCTACTTCCCGGAACTGGCCGGCGTGCGGCTCGACTACTGCTGGGGCGGCCTCGTCGACATCACCGCCGACCGGCTGCCGCGCGCGGGCCAGCACGACGGCCTCTATTACTCGATGGGCTACAGCGGCCACGGCGTGCAGATGTCGGTGCACATGGGCCGCGTGATGGCCGACGTGCTGTATGGCGCGGCCGCGTCGAACCCGTGGCGCGAGCTCGAATGGCCGGCGATACCGGGCCATTTCGGGCACGCGTGGTTCTTGCCGCTCGTCGGCGCGTATTACCGGATGCAGGATTTCCTGCATTGAAGCGAGCGCCGGGAGAATTCGATATGACAGTGCAATTCGTTGGCTCGCCACGTGTCGCGCAGCCGGTCTCGCCGGCGATCGGCGACGTGCTGCGCACGATCGACGCATCGTTCGCGCAGCCGCTGAACCTGGACACGCTCGCGGCGGTGGCCGGGTTGAGCGTGTCGCGTTTCACCGCGCGTTTTCGCAGCGAAACCGGGCTGTCGCCGCACCGGTATCTATGTCTCGTGCGGATACGGCGGGCGCAGGACCTGTTGCGCGCCGGTCTCGCACCGTCGGTCGTCGCGACCGACGTCGGCTTCTTCGATCAGAGCCATCTGTGCCGGCATTTCCGGCGCGTGCTCGGGATCACGCCGCGCGATTACGTGGTCGCCCGAACGGGCGGCGCGCCGGTGCGAACGCCATCGACGCGCCTGCGCGCCGAACGCCGCGAAGCATCGTGTCACGCGGCATAAGCGCACGCATGGACGACACGCCCCGCTGAGGATGTCCGGCAGAAGCGCCGGCGAACGACGATTTCCGATATCGCGTGACGGCTTTTGAACGAATCCGTCACGCACTGCACAGGAGCA
Source organism: Burkholderia sp. Ap-955 (assembly GCF_011753045.1). NCBI lineage: Bacteria > Pseudomonadati > Pseudomonadota > Betaproteobacteria > Burkholderiales > Burkholderiaceae > Burkholderia > Burkholderia sp. Ap-955. The sequence goes on along the minus strand of NZ_VWWH01000002.1, from coordinate 169,576 downwards.
GAAATGACCGCAGTTTTCGTGTTGCACCGGGCCGACGGCGCACCGTCTTCCACCGCGTTCCGCAAGGAGGCGTTCGGCGCGAGCGATCCGTTCGCGTCGCATCGCGAGATCGCGTGGGAAGGCCCCGACGCGATGGCCGCGGGGCGGATCGTTTTCGTCGGCGAACTGGACGTGTCGAGCTTTCCGCACATCGAAACCGTCGTCGTCATCCAGGGCGAGCTGACGCTCGAAGCGGCCGAGGCCGCACCGCTGGTGGTCGGCCCGGGACAGGGTGCCGTCATCGGCGGCGGCACCGCACTGCGCATCGCCGCGCAATCGCCGGTGCTGCTGACGTTCTGCGCGGCAGCGTGCGCGCAACCGACGAAACGCGGCCTCTTCGAACTGCGCGCCGACGCGGACTTCAAGCCGTCCGCCACGCTGCCGGCCGAGGTGCTGCTCGGCCCCGCACCGCAATGCCGCAGCGACAGCGTATTCACCGACGACGGCGCCGGATACTGCGCGGGCACGTGGGATTCGACGCCGTATCACCGGATCGTCCGGCCGCATCGCGCCAACGAGTTCATGTTCCTGCTGGACGGCGGCGTCCGGTTCGCGGCGCCCGACGGCAGCGTGCAGTCGCTCGGTACCGGCGATGCGCTGTTCGTACCGCGCGGCGCGTCGATCGGGTGGGAAAGCAGCGAACGCGTCGCGAAGTTCTACGTGATGCAGAACGTCAAACCCTCCACCGAACGAGACTGAGCATGTCCCCTCCGCTGCGCCATATCGAAACCTTGTCCACGCCGCCGGCCGCGGCCGACGTCGTCGTGATCGGCGGCGGCATCATCGGCGTCTTCACCGCCTACTACCTGGCCCGCCGCGGCATCTCGGTCGCGCTCGTCGAGAAGGGGCGCATCGGCGCCGAACAGTCGAGCCGCAACTGGGGCTGGTGCCGCCAGCAGAACCGCGATGCGCGCGAGTTGCCGATGGCGAGCAAGAGCATCGATCTGTGGGAACGATTCGCCGCCGAATCCGGAGAAGACACGGGCTTTCATCGCTGCGGGCTGCTGTATCTCAGCAATGACGAGGCCGAGCTGTCCCGCTGGGCCAGCTGGGGCGAATTCGCGAAGACGGCAGGCGTGACCACGTACATGCTCGACAGCAAGCAGGCCGCCGAACGCGGACGGGCAACCGGGCGGCAGTGGAAGGGCGGCGTGTTCTCGCCGACCGACGGCACGGCCGATCCAGGCAAGGCCGCGCCGGCCGTGGCCGCCGCGCTGATGAAGCTGGGCGGCAGTGTCCACCAGCACTGCGCGGCGCGCGGCATCGAACTCGAAGGCGGCCGCGTCGCAGGCGTCGTCACGGAGGCCGGCGTCATCAAGACGAGGACGGTCGTGATGGCCGGCGGTGCATGGGCGTCGTCGTTCTGCCGCCAGCTCGGCATCCGGTTTCCGCAAGCGTCGATCCGTCAGTCGATCCTGAGCGTGTCGCCCGTCGACACGCCGCTGCCGGATGCGATGTACACGTCCGGCGTGTCGGTCACGCGCCGCAGCGACGGACGCTATGCATTGGCGATCAGCGGCCGCGCGCGCGTGGACCTGACGCCGCAGTTCCTGCGCTTCGCGCCGCAATTCGTGCCGATGTTCGCGAAGCGCTGGCGCAACCTGCTGCCGGGCGGCCTCGAAGGCGTGCGCGGCGGCCACGAAACGTTGAAGCGCTGGCGCCTCGACGCGCCGACGCCGATGGAAGCCGTGCGCATTCTCGATCCGAAGCCCGACATGCCGACGGTCGCCGAAACGTACCGCCGCGCGGCCGAACTGTTGCCCGAACTGCGCGACGCGAAGATCACGCACGCGTGGGCCGGCTTCGTCGACAGCACGCCGGACGGCGTGCCGGGCATTGGCGAAGTGCCGGGCGTGCCGGGGCTGATCCTTGCGGCGGGTTTCTCGGGGCACGGCTTCGGGATCGGGCCGGGCGCCGGGCACCTGATCGCCGATCTGGCGTCCGGTGCGCAACCTTTCGTGGACCCGGCGCCTTACCGGCCCGGCCGGTTCAGCGAGTCCGCGTGGGGCAAGGTCGCCGATTTCTGATGCAACGCCGTCACATGGATGAGAGGCCGCTTGTATCCGACGTGCATCGAGCCGGACCGCCCGCGCGCGGCCGGATCGGTGCGGTGAGCGTTCGCCGGTCCGACAGTGCGATGCGACAGCTTGGGAGTGCCTGATGCGTTTCAGTTCGTACTGGCTCGATACGTCGGAGCCATTCGTGAGCCACTCGCCGGAGTTGCCCGACGGCAACTGCGACGTGCTGGTGGTGGGCGGCGGGATCACGGGATCGGCCGCCGCGCTGGCGCTGGCCAGGAAGGGCGCGCGCGTGATCGTCTGCGAGGCGGGCACCGTCGGCCAGGCGGCGTCGGGTCGCAACGGCGGCATGTGCAACAACGGCTTCGCGCAGGACTACGCGTCGCTGTCGCAACGCCTCGGCACGGAACTGGCGAACCGGCTCTATCTGGCGTTCGACGCGGGCGTCGACACGGTCGAGCGGCTCGTCAGGGAAGAGTCGATCGATTGCAATTTCGCCCGCACCGGCAAGCTGAAGCTCGCGGCGAAGCCCGAGCACTACGACAAGCTCGCGCGCAGCCAGGCATTGCTCGCGGCGAGCGTGGACCCCGACACGCGCCTCGTGACGAAGGCCGAACTGCGCGACGAGATCGGCTCGGATCGTTATCACGGCGGGCTGCTGTTCGGCAAGAGCGCGGGGATGCATGTCGGCCGTTACGTACGCGGCCTGGCGCGCGCTGCACAGGCGCGCGGCGCGCACATCGTCGAGCAGGCGCCGGTGCTGGAATTGAAGCGGGACACGCGCGGCACCTATGCGGCGCGGACCCCGCTCGGCGAGATCCGTGCGCGCCAGGTCCTGCTCGCGAGCGGCATTTCGCACGTCGGGCCGTTCGGCTGGATTCGCCGCAGGGTCGTGCCCGTGGGCGCCTTCATCATCGTCACCGAGCAGCTGCCGCGCGAGCGGCTCGATCGCCTGCTGCCGACGCGCCGGATGGCCACCGACACGAAGAACTTCGTCAATTTCTTCCGTACGACGCCCGACGGCCGTCTGCTGTTCGGCGGCCGCGCGCGGTTCGCGACGTCGAACCCGCGTTCGGACGAAAAGAGCGGCGCGATTCTGCGGCGTCAACTGGCCGCCGTGTTTCCCGAACTGGCCAGCGTGCGCATCGACTATTGCTGGGGCGGAATGGTCGACATGACGGCCAACCGGCTGCCGCGCGCGGGCGAGCGGGACGGCGTTTACTACTCGATGGGCTACAGCGGCCACGGTACGCACATGGCCACGCTGATGGGCACGTTGATGGCCGAGATCATGGACGGACGCGCTGACCTCAACCCGTGGAAAGGTTTCGACTGGCCCGCGATTCCGGGTCACTTCGGCAAACCGTGGTTCCTGCCGTTCGTCGGCGCCTGGTATCGACTCAAGGACAAGCTGCAATGAATTCCCCTGTTGTTCACCTGATGCAAGCCGGCCGGCTCGATCGCTTTTTCATCGACGGCGACTGGGTGCTGCCCGACGGCAGCGACCGGTTCGCGGTCGTCAGCCCGTCCACCGAAGACACGCTGGGCGAGATCCCGCTCGGCAGCGCGCGCGATGCCGACCGCGCGGTGCAGGCCGCGCGCCGCGCGTTCGAACGCTGGTCCGCGACTTCACCGCAAGAACGCGCCGCGCTGCTCGACCGCATCCATGCGCTGATCCTGGAGCGTGCGGAGCTGTTCGCCACCGCGCTCGCGATGGAAATGGGGGCACCGATCAGCTATGCACGCGCCGCGCACGTGCCGCTCGCGGCCGAACATATTCGCGTCGCGCGCGACAACCTCGCGCGCTACCCGTTCGTCGAGCGGCGCGGCACGACCGCGGTCGTGCGCGAGCCGATCGGCGTGTGCGCGCTGATCACGCCGTGGAACTGGCCGATCTACCAGATCACCGCGAAGGTCGGGCCGGCGCTCGCGGCAGGCTGCACGGTGGTGCTGAAGCCGAGCGAGCTGTCGCCGCTCAGCGCGCTGCTGTTCGCGGAAGTGATCGCCGATGCGGGCGTGCCTGCCGGCGTATTCAATCTCGTGAGCGGCAGCGGCGAAACGGTGGGCGCCGCGCTGTCGTCGCACCCGGACGTCGACATGGTGTCGATCACCGGATCGACGCGCGCCGGCGTGCTCGTCGCGCAGGCGGCGGCGACGACCGTCAAGCGCGTCGCGCAGGAGCTCGGCGGCAAGTCGCCGAATATCGTGTTGCCGGATGCGGACCTGTCGCGTGCGATTCCGCCCGGCGTCGCCGCCGCGTTCCGCAACATGGGGCAGTCGTGCAGCGCGCCGACCCGCATGATCGTGCCGCGCGCCGTGCTCGGCGCGGTCGAGGCGCTGGCCGTCGCGACCGCGCAAACGCTCGTGGTCGGCGATCCGTTCGACGAAGCCACCACGCACGGGCCGCTGGCCAATCGCGCGCAGTTCGGGCGGGTTGCGCAGATGATCGACGTGGGCATCGACGAACGCGCGAAGCTGATCGCCGGCGGCCCTGGGCGGCCCGCGGGTCTCGACCGCGGCTTTTATGCGCGGCCGACGATTTTCTCCGACGTGCGCACCGACATGGCGATCGCGCAGCAGGAGATCTTCGGCCCGGTGCTCGCGATCCTGCCTTACGACACCGTCGATGAAGCGATCGCGATCGCGAACGACACGGTCTACGGGCTCGGCGCGCACGTGCAGGGCACCGACAAGGAACACGTACGCGCGGTGGCTGCCCGCATCCGGGCGGGGCAGGTGCATCTGAACTACCCGGCATGGGACCCTCAGGCGCCGTTCGGCGGGTACAAGCAGTCGGGCAACGGCCGCGAGTACGGGATCGAAGGGATGGAGGAGTATATGGAGATCAAGTCGATCGTCGGCTTTTACGACTGACACGGCGGCCGCGCGCGATCGCGCCGGCAGTACGGCTGAACCCTTTTACTTTCCGCAGGTGCCGAAATTGGAATTGGATAACCCCGTCATCCCCGACCCGTTGCTGCATGCGCATCACGCGCACTGGGCGAAGCTGCGCCGCGACCTGCATGCGCATCCCGAGTTGCGATTCGAAGAACACCGGACGGCCGACGTCGTCGCGCGCGAGCTCGAAGCGCTCGGCTATGCGGTGTCGCGCGGGCTGGGCGGCACGGGCGTCGTCGCGAGCCTGCCCGGCGCGGATCCGCGCCGCGGCATCGTGCTGCGCGCCGACATGGACGCGTTGCCGATCCACGAAGCCAACGACTTCGCGCATGCATCGTGCACGCACGGGATCATGCACGCGTGCGGCCATGACGGCCATACCGTGATGTTGCTCGGCGCCGCACGCGTGCTGAAGGAACTGCCGCAGTTGCCCGGCACCGTCCATTTCGTGTTTCAGCCGGGCGAAGAGGGCGGCGCGGGCGCGCGCAGGATGATCGACGACGGGCTGTTCGAGCAATACCCGACGGAAGCGGTATTCGGCATGCACAACTGGCCCGGGTTGCCGGCCGGGCATTTCGGGTTGCGCACGGGCCCGATCATGGCCGCGGGCTCGCGCTTCAGGATCACGGTGACGGGCAAGGGTGCGCACGCGGCGCAGCCGCATCTGGGCATCGATCCGGTGCCGCTCGCGTGCTCGATGGTGCTGCAGTGCCAGACCATCGCCGCGCGGCACAAGGATCCGGTGGATCCCGCGGTCATCTCCGTCTGCATGTTCCATGCGGGCACGACGGACAACGTGATTCCGGACACCGCCGAGCTGCGCGGCACGATCCGCACGCTGTCATCGGCATTGCAGCAGAAGCTGCAGCGCGACGTGCGGCTCGCGTGCGAAGGGCTTGCGGGGGCCTATGGCGCGCAGGTCGACGTGGAATTTTTTCAGTACTACCCGGCGACGGTCAACACGCCGGCCGAGACGGCGCTGTGCGAAGCGGTGATTCGCGACACGTTCGGCGACGCGCGCGTCGACCGCGACGTGCCGCCGAACATGACGTCCGAGGACTTCGGCTTCATGCTCGAAGAACGGCCGGGCGCTTACGTGCTGATCGGCAATGCGCAGGACGGCGCGAGCGCACCGGCGCTGCACCACCCGAAATACGACTTCAACGACGAGATCATTCCGGCCGGCGTCCGCTATTGGGTCGCGTTGGCGCAGCATTACTTCACGCGATCGCCGTGACGCGCGAAGCCGGCATTGAAGTCGGGCCGTGGCGCACGACGACACTTTTGATTGCTTGATGAAACGGGAAAACGAGATGAACGATTCCGATACGATGCCGGCGCTTCGCTACCGGCGCTTCACCGCGGCGGACGTCCCCGCGGCCCATGCGCTTACCATCGCGCTTCGCTGGCCGTTCAGGGCGGAAGACTGGCAGTTTTCCGCGGACACGTCGACCGCGTTCGCGGCCGAGGAAAACGGCGTGGTGATCGGCACGGCGATGTGCTGGAAGTACGGTGCCGATCGCGGCGCAATCGGGCATGTCATCGTGTCCGACGCGCATCAGGGGCGAGGCATCGGCCGCAAGCTGATGGAGATGCTCATCGACGAGCTGGGGCCGCGCATCACGTTTCTGCATGCGACGCCGGCCGGCCGGCCGCTGTACGAGAAGCTCGGCTTCAACGTGTGTGGATCGCTGGGCCAATATCAGGGGAACGTGGTGCGGCCGGCCGACGTGGTTCTGCCCGAAGGCGTGCGGCTGCGGGCCGGATCGCCGGCCGACTGGCCGCGCCTCGTCGAGCTGGACGCGCGCGCGTCCGGCCTCCAGCGCGATGCGCTGATGGCCGCGCTGTTCCAGCGCGGTGAAAGCGTCGTGCTCGAACGCGACGGCGAGGTGGTCGGGTTTTCGGTGCTGCGGCGCTTCGGGCGCGGCGACGTGATCGGCCCGGTGGTCGCACCGCGCGCGAGCGACGATGCGTATGCGAAGGCGCTCGTCAGCCATTGGCTGACGCAACGGGAAGGCGAATTCGTCCGCATCGACGTGCCGGACGGGACCAGTTTGCCGGGCTGGCTGGCCGAACAGGGTTTGGCGCGGGTCGATACGTGTTCGAAGATGGTGCGCAACGCGCCGGCGTCGGCGCACGAAGGGCCGGCCGACCCGGCCTGCGGACAGTACGCGCTCGTCAGCCAGGCGATGCTGTAGCCCGCGGCGACGCCAGTGGGATGGTGCCGCATGATCGTCGTGGCGATACTGGGCGGCGGCGGGACCGCACGCATGCGCGCGGTCCGCAGTCATGGCGGGACGATGTCGCCTTCTGTCACCTTGTGCCGCCGTTTGGCAGAGGTTGTACGCCGTTCGAGCGGGACCGCCCGGTGCTTGCGTGCGCTCGATGGCCTCAGCGTGCAAGCCCGATCGCGCTTTGCCCGGCGGCGCCCCATGCTTGCCGTCAGGATGCCTGCGTGGCGGCCCGGCATTGCCGGGCCCAGGCGGCGATCGCTTTACTTCACCGGGGTAAGAACCGGCGCGCCCTTGTTCTTGAGCAGAACCACGATGAATTTCGCCGGCTTCGTGCTGCTGGCGTTTCGTCCGACCGTGTGCACGTCGTCCGGTCCTTCATGGTACGTGTCGCCGGCATGGAGCGTGACCGTTTTCCCGCCGTTCAGGCCCATCACGATGCTGCCGTCGAGCACGTAGACGAATGCGTGTGCATCGTGGCGATGCACGGGATCGACGGCGCCGGGCGGATAGTCCACGGCGATCATCTCCACTTCCTTGCCCGGATACTCGGGCAACGGCTCCGTGGTCAGTTGCGTCACCGTGGCGTGCGGGGCGGCGGCGGCCGGCTGAACGGGAGCCAGGAGCGACAGCGCGAGCGGTGCAAGCGCGAGCATGAGGCGTTTCATGTCGTTACTCCAGGTTGGCCTTGTCGAGCCCGAACATCTTGTCGAACGAGCCGGGCACGACGCGGAACGCGACGTTCAGCCGGTTCCAGCAGTTGATGGCGCCCACGAGGACGGTGAGATCCGACAGCTCCTTCTCGGAATAGTGGCCCCGCACGCGTTCGTAGAGCTCGTCGGGCACGCCGTGCGACGGGATCTGCGTCAGCGCTTCGGTCCATGCGAGCGCGGCGCGCTCGCGCGGCGAGAACAGCGTCGACTCGCGCCAGATCGCGACGTGATGCAGGCGCAGTTCGCGCTCGCCGTGGATCTTTGCCATCTTGGTGTGCATGTCGACGCAGAACGCGCAGCCGTTGAGCTGCGACGCGCGAATCTCGACGAGCTCGCGGATCGGCGTCTCGATCGTCGTCTTCTGAAACAGCCCGTCGAGTTCGACGAGCTTCTTGGTCAGTTCCGGCGATTGCTGGAAGTAGTTGATACGTTGGGTCATGATCCGTTCTCCTTAAATGTGGAATCGCTACTGCCGGCCGTGCATGTGGCGCCCCACGCACGGCCTGCCTGACCACCATCGTAATCGCGGGCCCCGCGGGCCAGAAGTGCCCGACAGGTGCGCATTCTGTTGCCGCTTCGGCACCAATCCATGCCGGGGGCGTCGGCACGTCGCCGATCTCGACCGGCCGGAACAACCGGACGACCCTGCACGCTGCCCGGCATGCCGGGCAGTCGAGCGTGAACGACCCCGCCTGCGCGCAGGCCATCGCGCCGTTCCACGAGACGCTCGGCGGCGCGATGGCGAGCGCAGCGGGAAGGCGCGCGGTTCGCTACAGCGCGATGATCGTGTCGCCGCACGGCGCACCCGCGTGTTCCCCGAGCATCGCCCTGAGATCGCGTTCGATCGTGCCGCACAGCGTTGAAATGGGCACGTCGTTCGCGCCGCCCTCGAACGGGTTCTCGGTGCTCTCGCCGACCTGGTCGAGCGAGGTGTACATCCACGACACCGCGACACTGCACGGCACCACCAGCCAGACCATGTAGCCGTGCATGAAACCGCTCACGCCGTCGTTCAGCCGGTTGAATTCGTTCAGCAGACCGAACGGCAAAGACAGGCAGAAGAATCGGACGAACAGCGAGCTGACGGTCGCGTACTGGCGCGGATACGGGAAATTCTTGAAACGCTCCGCGCGCGACTGAAGGTCGGTGAAATCCCCGATCGTCTTGTGCAGGTCCATGTAGAAGCTCGTTTCGAGGCGGCCGGCCGTGTGCAGCATCGTGAGCGTGCGGCGTTGCAGGCTCAGTACGAACATCGCGATCGACGCGGACGCGCACGCCTGTGCCGCTTCAGACGGCGGCAGGTATGCCGGGAGCAGCTCCCGGATGTCCTTTTCCCACTCCGGAACGCGATAGAACCGGCGGTATTCCGCGTTGTAGCGCTTGTTCGTGCTTTCCCAGACGCGCGGGCGGCGCAAGTCGTAGCGCAGCGCGGTGAGCCAGGCAAGGTGGCGATAGACCAGGGTTCGCGCGATCTCTTCGTCGCCGACGAAGTCCTGCACGACCTGGCCCCAGCGACGGCTCTTGCCCAGGATGCCGGTCCAGATGTCCAGCGCGTCCGCGGCGCGGTTGTACGTCTGGACATTCTTGAAGCCGACGATGAACGACGTCGCGGTGCCGAGGAGCGCCACGATCGTCAGCGGGATCGACAAGCACCTGACCGAAAAGAACGTGTACAGGACGACCGGGACGGTCCCGAAAACGAGGAGCTCGTAAACTTTCCAGCGCGTCCAGATCAGGAATTCCGCCAGCTTGTAGGATTTTCCGAGATGCATGTCTTTGGCCTCATCGAGGACTCAGCGTGTCGCGAGACGCGTAGCGGGGGCGGCCAGGCACGAGGCGACGGCGGCGAAGGCAGGGGGCGCACCGCGCGGCGGCGCACGACGCGCGTCGGGTCAGTCGACGACGGTCACGACATTCGCGGCGCCTTGCCTGGCCATCTTGGCGTACGGGCACAGGCGCTCCGCGGCGCGAACCCGCTCTTCGGCGATGCTTCGCTCGACGCCGCGCATCCGGACACGAACCTCGAAGATCAACGCATGACCGCCGTCCATCGGATCACGGCCGAACGAAACCCGGACCTCCACGTCGGTCTCGGCCGGCGCCGTGCCGGCGCGTTGCTCGAGCAGGTTCAGCGCGCCGTGAAAGCACGCGGCGTAGCCGGCGGCGAGCAGCTGTTCGGGATTGGTGCCGCCGCCCGGGCCACCGAGTTCGGCGGGCAAGCGCAGATCGAGGGCGAGGTTGCCGTCGTCGGATCGAACGACGCCCGACGCGCGGCCGTGTCCCGTCTCGCCGCCGGTCACGGTGACGCTCGTCGTATAGAGCGGCTGAAACGCCTCGCCCCGATACCGGTCGAGGAGGGAAAGCGCAGGGGCCTTGAGCTTCTTGTCGTCCATGATGCGTGCTCGAGTTCGGCGCCGCTTCGATTCCCGGTCAGTCGTGCGTCGAAGCGTGTTGCGAACGGGGGCGGCGCGGCCCCGGGCAGATATCGTCGCCAGGGACGCGTGGCGCGCACGATCGCACGAGCCATGCGGCGATCTTCCGGTGCGGCACGAGCCCTGGCGGGCTTACGGGAAAACGGCTCCATGCTAGAGGAGCACGAGCGGCGGCGGTATGGCCGTCCCGGGCGAATCAATGTTTCCCTTCGGGCACCAATCGGGATCGTGACGCGGCGCCCGGCCGTTGCGCGCTGCGCGTCAGCGGTCCAGGCAGGCGCGCAGCGTTCGCGCGTGACGTTGCGCTTCGTCCGCGTCGACGATGTTCGCGAACCCGATGACGAGGCCGCGCGGCGTTTGCCGCGTGTGGCTGTTCGTATACCAGATCGACAGCGGCAGGACCGCCAGGCCGGCTTCGCGCGCGCGGGCAGCGACGGCGACGTCGTCGACCGGCCCGTCGGGCCCGTCGGTGAACTGCACCGCGAACTGGATGCCGCCCGCCGGCAATTCGACGATCAGCCGCTCGCCGAACGCCTGCCGCAGCGCGTGCACGATCAGCATGCGGCGCTCGACGTACAGCGCGCGCATCCGCTTCAGGTGCCGCGCAAAATGACCCTGTTCGATGAAGTCGGCGAGGGCGGCCTGCAGGAGGGGCGGCGAACCGGCATTCATGCTGCATGCCACGCGCTCGACCCGCTCCACCGCGCGCTCGGGCACGACCGCGTAGGCGAGCCGCAGGCCGGGATACATCGCCTTGCTGAAGGTACTGCAATAGATCACGTGATCGCGTCGGTCAAGGCTCTTCAACGCCGGCAGCGGGCGGCCGAGATAACGAAACTCGCTGTCGTAGTCGTCCTCGATGATCCACCCCGACGTTTTGGCGGCCCAGTCCAGCAGCGCGATGCGGCGGGACAGCGACAGCGTATGCCCGAGCGGGCTCTGATGCGACGGCGTCACCAGTGCGAAGCGGGCTTGCGGGTCCAGTTGCATGCCGCGCGCGACGTCGATCCCTTCGTCGTCCACCGGCACGGGGACGAGTTGCACGCCGGTCTCGGACAGGAAGCCGCGGGCGAGCAGATAGCCGGGATCCTCGAACCACACGCGATCGTTCGCCCGGGCGAGGCTGCGCAGCATGAGTTCCAGCGTGGCGCGGTAGCCGCCGGTGACGAAGACCTGGTCCGGCACGCAGGTGACGCCGCGCGACAGCGTCAGATAGGTGGCGATGTGTTCGCGCAGCGGCCGGTAGCCGGCCGGATTCGGATAGCCGAGCAGCGCGCGTTCGCCGCTGCGCGCGCGCAGCGACACGAGCCGGTGCCAGACCTTGCGCGGAAACGCGTCGAGTGCTGGGAGCCCGGGTTGCAGCGGGCTCGGCTCGCCGCTCAGCGCGACGGCGATCGGCTGCGGGCGCCGCGGCGGCAGGATGTGGGCGGGCGGGATCGACGGGGCCGGCGGCGCCGACGCCCGAGGCGGGCCCGCCTGTTCGCCGGACCGATTCGTCGGTGCGCCGGTGCGCGGAGGCGACGTGCGGGTCAGCGAGATCGGCAGGGACGGCGAGACGAACGTGCCTGCCGCGCCGCGCATTTGCAGATAGCCCTCGTCGACCAGGATCGTGTAGGCCTGTTCGACGGTGCCGCGCGCCGTGTTCAGTTGCGTCGCCAGGCCGCGCAGCGCGGGTACGCGGTCGCCGGGGCGCAGGTGACCGGCGGCGATCGCGGCCCTGAACCGCTCGCAGATCTGCAGATAGAGCGGCAACTGGTGCTGCCGGTCGATTTCGATGGTCAGCGGAAGGGTGGGCGTGGACATCACGGCCTCTCTGGTAATGAGCGCAGGGACAGGATCGGATCCCGCTTGGACTAGTCCGATCGCCGATTCTTGGCACTGATGGATAGGACATGATTCTTCCACAATTGCGTCACGCGATGCGACGGTCGTGAGCGCCTTCTCCGGATCCGGCGCCCGTCACGCCCTGTCGCATTCCAGTCAAATCCATTCGTCAGGAGATTGTGCGATGAAGATCGTTGTCATCGGTGGTTCGGGCCTGATCGGCTCGCGTGTCGTCACGTTGCTCGCCGAAGCGGGTCATCAGGCGCTGGCCGCCTCGCCGCGCACCGGCGTCAATACCGTCACGGGAGAGGGGCTGACCGATGCATTGACGGACGCGGATGTCGTGGTGGACGTGACGAACGCGCCGTCGTGGGAGCCGCAGGCGGTACTGGACTTCTTCCGCACGTCGGCACGCAATCTCGGCAAGGCCGAAGTGGCCGCGGGCGTGCGCCATCACGTCGCGCTGTCGATCGTCGGCTGCGACCGGATGCCGGAGAACGGCTATTTCCTGGCCAAGGTCGCGCAGGAACAGGCGATCGAAGCGGCGGGCGTGCCGTACACGATCGTGCGCGCGACGCAATTCATGGAATTCATCGGCGGCATTGCGGACTTCAGCACGCAGGACGGCACGGTCCGCATCGGCGACGGCCTGTTTCAGCCGATCGCCGCGAAAGACGTGTCGGCGCTCGTCGCGCAGATCGCGCTCGCCGTGCCGCAGAACGGCACGGTCGAGATCGCGGGCCCGGATCGCGCGCCGTTCGCGGAGATCGTCGCGCGCTACCTGAAGTCGGTCGGCGATCCGCGCGCGGTGGTGACCGATCGCGAGGCCCGCTACTACGGCGGCCGCGTCGAGGAAACCTCGCTGGTGCCGCTCGGGAATGCGCGACTCGGCCGCATCGGCCTCGACCAGTGGCTGGCACGAGGCTGATTCGCGTTCGCACGTGTGACGGTTCGCGGGCACCCGCGGAGAGCGGGCAATCGGGATGATTGGCATGGGGGCAGCGGGAAATGAATCATTCGGAACCATCGGAGTACAGCGTGCGGCGCGACCTGGCCGGTCGTGCCGATGCCCTGTCGGCGAGCTTTGGTGCGAGCTATGCGGGCATCCTGGCATTCGTTGCCGTCGCGAGCGAGGGAAGCTTCACCAAGGCCGCCGAACGGCTCGGCGTCGGGCGGCCGGCCGTGAGCCGGAACGTCCAGAAGCTGGAGGCCCAGCTGAGCACGCGGCTGTTCCAGCGGACCACGCGCACGACCGAACTGACGTGCGAGGGCCGGCGATTCTTCGAGAACTGCCATCAGGGCGTGGCGCAGATCGTGGAAGCCATGAACGACATGCTCGAGTTGCGGCAAGGGCCGCCGCGCGGCCTCATTCGCATCAGCTCGGCCGTGGGATTCGGCAGGAAGGTCGTGGCGCCGTTGCTGGCAAAATTCGCGGACGCGTACCCGGACATCGTCATCGACCTGCTGCTCGACGACCGGCCGATCGACCTGGTGTCCGAACGGATCGACGTGTCGTTCCGCAACGGGCGCATCGAGGATTCCAGCATCATCGCCCGCCAGTTGATTCCGATGCAGATGGCGCTCTGCGCGGCGCCGTCGTACGTGGCGAGGCACGGGCTGCCGCAGAGCCTGGAAGACCTCGACCGGCACGCGTGCATCAATTTCAGGTTCGCGAGCGGACGCCTGTTCGAATGGGAGTTCAATGTCGACGGCCGCCCGCGGAAGTACCTGCCGACCTCGCGCCTCACGTTCAACGACTCGGACCTGGTATTGCGCGCGGTGCTGAACGGAGCGGGGATCGCGCAGATGGCCGGCTACCAGATTCGCGACCATCTCGCGTCGAACGAACTCGTCGTCGCGCTGGCGAAGCATGTGCCGGACGATCGCGGCCACTACATCTGCTATTTGAGCCGGCAACACCTGCCGACGCGCATCCGCATCTTCGTCGATTTCATGACCGAGCAGATTCGCGCGCTCGACCTGAACTGCATGACGCAGTTCAACCGGGATCTCACGGTTGCTTCGTCGACGGGATTGGCTGCTTGACGAATTCGTGAACGAAGACGTCGGCGGCCAGCGGCGAATCGGTCGGCATCACGCTCGGGTGATCGGATGACAATCCAGAAGCATTCGGAATGCGAACGGAATGATGACCCCTGGCGAGCGAAATGCCGTGCCTGAAGTCAAGGCTAGCCGTGTGATTCGCGCAGGTCCTGTGTAATCCGTCCACGCCTCGTCGCGATATTCGACAACGAGTGCCAAAAGGCAAATCGGCCTGCCGAACGATCGCTATCGGATTTTTAAATGAAATGGCGATTTGTTCAATATCAGGATTTAAATATGGATAAAAGAAGGTCGGAATGGAAAACGATTCAGGTGTTTGATTAAAATTAAAAAGCTATCCATGCGGGACGTTTATTTTTCCGATTTTTGTGGATAAGGTTCGGTTCGGTGAAAGTGATTTGTCAGAAAGCGTGGCGATGAATCATCGCTTGCCGTGGCTTCATCTGGCTGCCGCTTTTGCCGATCCGTGTGCGCGACGACGCGTCGACAGGCATCCCTGCCCGGGATCTTGCGGCAGGCGCGATGCGCGCATATCCGTTCCGATATCCATGGCATGAGGGCTCATGAACAAGATCATCCGCAGATATGCTGCTTCCGTGATGTCACGCTCGTTGACCGGCGTGGCATTGCTGGTCGCGGCGGCCGGTGCTCACGCGCACGGCCGTTTGACCGAACCGCCTTCGCGCATCGTGCTGTGCACGCAAGGGCAGAATCCGGACTGTCACGTCGACGCCTGGCACGCGAACGCGATGGAGAACGGCAAGTTCTTCCCCGCGACGCAAAGCGGCCTGTCCGATCCGTTCGCGCCGGCCGACGCGAAGAATGCCGCACCGCCGCCGGACGGCGAAATCGCCGGCGCCAGCACGAATGGCCCGCTGCCCGTGCTGAACGAGCAGTCGCCGAGCCGCTGGCAGAAGATCCCGCTGCGGCCGGGCGCGTTGCAGAATTTCAAATGGGAATTCAGCGCCGTGCACAAGACGCGTCGCTGGAACTACTTCATTACACGCGCCGACTGGAACCCGTCGGAAAAGCTGACGCGCGCGCAGTTCGAGCCCACGCCGTTCTGCACGATCCAGAATCCCGGCCAGCCTTACTGGGATCCGAACGCGAACCTGGTGCCGCAGCAGCCGACCATTCATCAATGCCGGTTGCCGATGCGTAGCGGTTACCACGTGATCCTCGCGGTCTGGGAAGTCGCGGATACGGCGATGGCGTTCTATCAGGTCGTCGACGCGACGTTCACCAATGGCGATTCGACACGCAGTCCGTTCTGATACGGCTGCGACATGGCGCGCCCGGCGATGGCCGGGGCGTCATGGAGTGAAGAACGCCTGACACGGACGCGGTTGACGGCATCGACACGCCGACCTGCTACCCGGCGACCACCCGGTTGCGACCTTGATGCTTCGCGCGGTACAGGCGTTCGTCCGCCTTGCGCAGGATCGCGTCGATCGTCTCGCCGTCCCGGCCGAATTCGGAGGCGCCGACGCTGACGGTGACCTTGACCGGTTCGCCGACGCCGGCCTCGAACGGCGCGTCCGCGATCGCCGCGCGGATGCGTTCGCCGATCGACCGGGCGGTGTCCAGGGCGGCTTGCGGCAGCAACACCATGAATTCCTCTCCACCCATCCGCGCCACGCCATCGTACGGACGGATCGCATCGGCGCATTTGTTGACGAAGCGTTGCAACACCTGATCGCCCGCCTGATGGCCGTAACTGTCGTTGATCGCCTTGAAGTGGTCGAGATCGAGCGCGAGCAACGAGAACGGCGCGCCATGGCGCTTTGCGCGGTTGATTTCCGCTTGGACGCTTTCGATGAATTGGCGCCGGTTGGTCGCGCCCGTGAGCGGGTCCGTGGCCGCCAGATGCTCGAGCTTTTCGTTGGTCCGTTGAAGTGCCTGCAGCGCGTGCTCCGTTCTCGCCATCGCTTCCCTCAACCGGGCAAACAGTTCTTCCTGGCTGTAGATCTTCGAAAACGAACGGGTCGTTTGAAAGGCCTGCACCACGCCGAAACTGAGCAGGAAAAAGCCGGCCGCGAAAATCGCATGCGCCAGCCACCACATGTGATTCCACGGCCGCCCGAGGATGAAGGCGAGCGAGGAGAGCGCGAACGCGGTGACCGAAATGCCGTAGATCGTCATCAGCGGCGAGCGGATGCGGCGCATGACCAGCGCGATGACGTTCACGGCCGAAAGCAGCAATGCGCCGCCCTCCATCGACAGGCGTACCCACGGGTGGCCGGCCACCGGCGAGTAGGCGATCACGGCGACCGCGACGTCGACGAGCCCGAACAGGGCGAGCCACGGTAACCAGATGCGGGGATTGGCGCGGGTTGTCGCGCTGTCGGCCTTGTGACTGTAGGTAAGCTGCCCGACGAGGATCAGGATCGACATGGTCAGGCGCGACGCCGGTCCGTACAGCAGGAACAGCCAGATATTGTGATGCGCCATGCCGGTGAACGCGCCGTGCAACGCGTAGATGACGGAAAAGCCGAGAAAGCCGAGCGTCAACCAGCGCAGCAACGGCTCGCCCGACAGGCGATAGCAGCGCCAGCAGACATACGTGACGAACGCGCCTTCGAGCGTGGCGGCCGCGATCGCCAGTTCGTGAAAGGCGTGATTCTCGAATCTCAGCGACGGATCCTGGAAGAAGTACAGGTAGGCGATCAGATAGCCAGGCGCCAGCGCGAAGCCGACCAGCAGGAGTCTCGCGTACACCCGGGTGACCAGTTGGGCGGTGCGGGTCGACGCTTGGGTGGCGACATTGACGGTCATGTTCGGCCTCCGGGTTCGGTGGATGAATCAAGGGTGGGAACGGCAACGTCACGTCATCACAGGTCGGTCGTCAAAACAATGAGGCAAAAGCATGTCATCTGAATTTCGCCGATTCAAACAATCGGCCAAATGGCTGCGAGATATCTGTTTGAATTATCGAATGGCGACAATTGCAAGATGGCAATGTGATCGCCTGAATATTTTCAGGTTTCGATATGAATGGAAATAATCGGTTCCAGGGTTGCTGCCTGATGATTATGTAGTATAACAAAACGACGCGGGGGCGCCGGATTGAAGCTTTACTACATTGGCCACCTTGCGGCAGACCCACCATCTCGGGCCGGCGTGACGATTTAACGATACCGCTTGCATCACGTTGTCGGGGACATCCGGTTCTGAACGAAAGTGGGGATGACATGCTTCATTAACATCGACCGAAGTCGTGGCGTTTTTCGTCGTTGATATAAAAAGCAGAATCAGTATAGAAATTTTTCATCGAATGGCAATTTGTAAGGTTGATTTCTTTTGAATTCGACCTGGGCGGAGCTTTGTCAATCGAAAAAGAGGAAACCATGAACCAAATCGGAATGGAGGGCATGAAAATGAGGAACAACAAAACCGGATTCATGAAGCGATCGACCGTGGGGGGCGCGCTGGCGCTTCTGCTGGCAGGGGCGTCTTTCGGCGCCGGCGCTGCCGCGGCGGCTGGGACGAGCACCGGCACGGCGCCGGCATTCGTCTATAGCCCGTACAAGGATGCGACGATTTCGATGAACTGGAACACGAACGTCATCTCGACGAACGTCACGGGGCAGATGAGCCCGGTGCTGTCGGTGCTGCCAACCGGTGTCCGTACGCTGACGCTCGCATTCGCGACCGGTGAATGCGGCAGCGAGAACTGGGCGGGCGTCGACGGCGGCGCGATGGCGGCCGCCAATGTGCCGCTTTTCACCGCGGCCAATGTGAATTACGTGATTTCCACCGGCGGCGCGGCCGGCATGTTCACGTGCGGGACGGATGCGGGCATGGCGGCCTTCATCGATCGCTATGCGTCGAACAACCTGATCGGGATCGATTTCGATATCGAGGGCGGGCAGACGCAACAGGTGATCAACGATCTCGTCCGGCGCGTGGCAGTCGCCCAGCAGAAATATCCCGGCCTGCGTTTCAGCTTCACGCTCGCGACACTGGCCCCTTCCCAGCAGGGCGCGACCACGGCCAGCTCGTGGGGCGCCAGCGCCCCCGACAGCTTCAACGTGTATGGCGACTGGGTCATGCAGGCGATTCAGGCGGTCGGCCTGAAGAACTACACCATCGACCTGATGACGATGGACTACGGGTCGGCCGGGGCGGGGAACTGCGTGGTCGCGAACGGTACCTGCCAGATGGGACAGTCGGCGCTCCAGGCGGCGATGAACCTGCACGATCACTGGGGCGTACCGTACAGCCAGATCGAGCTGACGCCGATGATCGGCGGCAACGATGTGGTCGGCGAAACCTTTACGCCGGCGGATGCGGACACCGTTGCGCAGTTCGTGAAACAGAATGGTCTCGCGGGTGTCCACTTCTGGTCGTTCGACCGTGACGTCGATTGTCCGCCCGGCGCCGCATCGTCGACGTGCAACTCCATCGGCGGCGTCGGTACGCTCGGTTATACGAACCGGTTTGCCAACGGCCTGGCGCCTGGCCGGTGAACGAAGCCGCGCCACGGAGGAGACCATGCGGGCCGTCTGCACCAGCATCATTGCGATGACGTTTCCCGTGGTCTCCAATTTCCGCGACCGGCAACCGGACGCCGCTGTCGTCGAGGGCTGGGCCGCCGGCGCGCGACGGATGCGCTCGCCGGAGCGGCGGGTCAGCGTCCGCCCTGGGACGACGCGCCACGCTTGTCGAAGAAGTGCCCCATCAGTTCGAGCAGCGGCCGGCGTCGCTTGGTCACGGCGAATGCCCACTCGTGGGTCTGGCGCGGCGCCTCGGCCGTCGAGACTGCATCGAGCAGCCGTTGTGCGCGAGGCAGGTCGTACCACGGCAACCATGGGTACGCATGATGAGCGACGTGAAGGTTGAAATTCAGGATCACCCAGCGTGACCAGAGGGGAACGTTGGCGCAGCTGTGCGACACCACGTCCTGCTCCCAGAGCGGCGGGCGTGCCGCGTCGTCGGCCAGCAGCGGGATCTCGGCGTGATGCGGAAGGTTGAGCAGTTCGACGGCCATCAGCAACACGATCCACAGGATCGTCGAGAACGCGATGAGGCTGCCGAGCACGCCCGCACGATACGCCAGCGCGCCGACCGCCGCATAACCGGCCAGGTAGATCGCGCTGAATGCGATCTCGGTATTTGATTTCGCGCGATGCGCAGGCGTGTCGCGTTGCAGGAACGGTGCGATCCAGTGGCTGAGGAAATGATTGAACGCCATCATCGGGATCCAGTGCCGCCAGATGAATTCGAGCGTACGCGCGCCGCGTTCCGTCATCACGGAAAACTTCTGGATCATCTTGCGATTCTCCGGATCCCGTGTCGGGTGCGCGGTCCACGCGTGATGGCCCAGATGCGTTCTGCGTCGCGGCAGGTACGGCAACCCGATGATCCATCCGCAGAGATGGCCGATGGCCTCGTTGCAGGCGCGCGTACGCGATGCGGCGTTGTGCAGTGCCTCGTGCATGATCAGATAGAGGTGAATCAGCGCGAGCGTGGCGAGGACGAGCGCGGCGATGCGTCCGGGCCCGCCGGCGAGCCAAAGCACCCACGCAGCGGCAAGCAATGCGACATCGGCGAACCAGAGCGCGAGCGTCAGGTGTCCCGTGGGTCCGTTCGGCAATGTCGCCTTGACCGAGCGCCATTCGTCTTGGGTCATGTGCTACCTCGATTGAGTGGATTGATGGGGGGCGCAGCGCGCGGCCGGCGCGGATGTCAGGTGGACAGGATGCGTTGGCCGATCTCGCGGTAGGCTGCATCGAGCACGTCGATGTGTGCGTCGAGTCCGTTCTTGCTCGCGAAGCCGTTGTCTCGCCGGGCGAGCAGCAGGCAGTCGTAGCGCGCGCCGCGGCTCCAGTGCCACGCCGGCAAATAGGCCGTGATCCGGAATCCGGCTTCGAGCATCGCCTTGACCAGGGTCAGCTTGTCGGCGAGCACGATCGCGCCGACATAGGTCGTCGTGCCGCGCCGTTTCAGGAAACGCAGCAGGTCGCCCGTGACGTCGCGCTCGGTCATGAACGGGCCGCCTGCATGCTGGCAGAGATAGATCGCATCGGCCCGCTCGTCGACACGAAACGTGAAGTCGTCGGAACACTCGTCCCCATGCCCCCAGAAACAGGTATCGGGATACGGTGCCGGCGTACCGGCGACACCGAGCGGTTCGAGGATCGCGCTGCGCAGGATCTCGGACTCGCGGAAGATCGGGGAGAGCGGCAGGCAATGCCTGAAGCGCGGCGAGCGGAATTTCTCGAGCGCGATGACGTGATGTTCACGCACGCCATGCGCGCTGTCGGGTGACCCGTCGTGTCCGACCACGACGCCATCGAGATGACGCAGCAACGCACGCAGCGCGATATCGGTGCGGGCAATCGCGAATGCCAGGTCGTGATCCGCGGCCGGCATCGTGTCGATCGCGAATTGCATCAGCGCCGACAGGACGCCCAGGTGACGATGGTGCGGGGAAATCATCGCGCGGCCGTATTCCCACGAGCGATTCTGCGCGTTGTAGCTGACGCTCATGCAACCGATCGTGGCTTGCGTCTCCTCTTCGGCGACAAACCACAGTTCCGATTTGTTCGAGACGGCGTGCCTCACATAGCTCGCATCGAGACAGGGGTGTGACGAGTCGCCGTATTCCCGTTCGAACAGCGCGCAGATTCCCGATGTGTCCGACACCGTTCCGCGGCGTATCCGGAGTTGCCGGTGGCGGGCGCCGTTGGGCTCGACGCTGTTCCCGCCCGCGGTGCTGCCGTAAATTGAATTCATCGCCTTGCTTGCCCTGGTGATGGTGGGTGGTTGCGCGAATCGAGAGGCGACCCGCGCATCGTCGGCGACGACTTTAATTATCCTTACGTTTGATTGTCAATCAAATTAAATCCATTTATTCATTGTTTATTTCATTTGAATGATGAGGATGATGGTTGTCGAAAATGAGCGTGAAGTCATGAAGTGAATGGCTGATATTCTCTTGTGTGGCGGGTCTCGGGGAGGGTGTCTCGTGTCGCCTGAAAATGGATTGAAGAGATGATGGTGGCATCCACGAATTGCCTTAAGGAATTGAATAATTCATTGGAGTGGTTGAAATGCTGTAAATAAAGATGTCGTGACATCGGTTCAATTTCTGGTTCTGAAAAACCAAGTTGTTTTATTTTTGTTTTTGATGCGTTAACGGTGTTCAACGTAAAAACTCCGATTTTTTCCAGCTGCGGTCGCCGCGCGTCGGCGGTTCTCGGCCATCACGAGGTTGACGGCTTGCCGGTGCCCACCACGCCCACAAAATTCGACAAATCGGAACAGATCGGCGCGGCGAACACGCCTACCATCCGCACGTACCTCGCGCATTCCCGTACCACCGCAGCACCGGCAGATCCTTGGCCCGCATCCCGCTGCACGCGTCTTCCTCGCCCCTTCGCATCCTGACAAGCCGCCAACAGGCAAAGGATTCGTCATGTCCGCAAGATCGTTCGCTTCATTCGTGCTGATGCTGCTGCTCGCGGCGTGCGGAGGCGACTCCGATTCGTCCGTGCCGGGCAGTGCCGTTGCAGCGGCCTCGGCGCGCGCGTCGCAGGCCACCGCGTGGAAACCGCTCGTGCCCGGCACGAGCTGGCAATGGCAGATTGACGGCAACCGGATCAACGAGAGCGTGCTGGACGGCGTGAACAACCCGCGCAAGATGTTCGACGTCGACATGGAGCTGACCGATGCCGGCACGATCCAGCGCCTGAAGGCGAAGGGCATCTATGTCGTCTGCTACATGGAGGTGGGCGGGCGGGAGGACACCCGTGGCGACGCCGGCAAGTTTCCGGACAGCGTGCTCGGCAACCCCGTCGAAGGATACGAGGATCACGAACGCTGGCTGGACATTCGCCAGACCACGATCCTGATGCCGCTGATGCTGGCGCGGCTCGACCAGGCGAAGAAAAAGGGTTGCGACGGCATCGAGCCGGACCTCGACGACAGCTATCGCCAGGAAACCGGCTTTCCGCTGACGTGTGACGACCAGCTGCGGTACAACACGGCGCTGATCGCCGCCGCGCACGATCGCGGGATGTCGATGGGCCTCAAGAACGGCTCGGGTATCGCTGCCGTCATGGCGAAAGTGGCCGACTGGGCGCTCAACGAGCAATGCAACAGGTTCCACGAGTGCGGCGACTACGCCGGCTTCGTCGCGCTGAACAAGGCCGTGTTCAATGTCGAATACACGCGTCCGGACGGCATGACGCTCGCGGATTTCTGCCCGGCGGACAACCAGGCCAATTTCGACGGCATTCTGAAACTGTCGAGCGACACGCTCGCGGCGCTGCCGCGCGCGGCGTGCCGGTTCGAGTGAGCGGCGTGCCGCGATGATCCGGCGTCTCGCGTCCAGGCGCCTGCCGGTTTCCGCACGATTTCGAACCGTTGACCTCCGTCAACGCCCGCTTCCGGCGAACGCCGACACAGCCGGACCCATGACGCCGAGCGCGAGGCCGCGCTGGACGGGTTGCGTGTCGGGATGACGTGGGTCGAGATGAGGAAGTCGAACACGTTTGCAGTCTGAAGCGGCGGCAGCGGTGATCGCGAGCGTGTCGCACGGGCGCCGGCATTTCGTTCGTCATCCGATGCAATGCACGCCGCATCGCGCATGCAGCGATGTGCCTAGTCGTTCGCCTGATCTCCGTCGGCAGGCGGCGCAGCGGGACGCGAGACCGGTTCGTCGTCGCACGCCTGTTCGCGTTGCCCCCCGACATGATGCGCGACCGCATCGGTCACGGTCGGAAAGAAGCAGGCGGGACCGAATACGTCGAACAGCCCGTAGGCGCGCAGGCGGTCCTTTACCGGGCCTTTCATCTCCGCGAAGCCCAGCGCGATCTTCTGCTCCCGGAGTTCCTCGCACAGCGCCACGAGCCGGTCCGCGGCACTGACGTCAATATCGGTGATGGGCTCGGACGCGACGACGATGCGCGTGACCGGGGACGCCGACGCCGACGCCGCAATGGCAGCATGCAGATGCTCGCAGAAGATCTCGACGTTCGCGTAGAAGAGCGGCGCATCCCAGCGGAACAGCACGAGCCCCGGCGTCTGTATCGCGTCGGGATGCCGTGCGATGTCGTGATAGCCGCGCACGCCGGCCAGCCGGCCCAGCACCGCATCGTACGGATGCCACGCGCGCCACACGAACGACAGCAGCGACAGCGCGCTGGCAAGCAGGATGCCGGGCACGACGCCCATGCCGATCACGCCGGCAAAGCAGAGCACCGAAATCAGGCATTCGCCGCGGCGCATCCGGTACAGCCGGACGACGCTGCGGACGTCCGCGATGCCGAACGCCGCGTAGATCACGATGGCGGCCAGCGCCGGGCGCGGGACCAGGGTCAGCAGCGCCGGTGCGGCAACGAGCAGAATCGCGATGCACGCCGCCGCGACGAGATTCGTGACCTGGCTTTGCGCGCCCGCGGCAATCGCGACGGGCGTACGGGACGCGCTGCTGCTGACGGCGCAGCCCTGCATCACGCCGGCCAGCAGATTGGCGCCGCCCAGTGCGACCAGTTCCTGGTTGCGGTCCGGCGTATCGCGTGCGCGCGTGGAAAGGGCGCGCGACAGCATGCTGATGTCGGCGAACGACACCAGCGCGACGGCGATTGCGCCGGACGCGAGCGTGGCCAGGTCGGAGAAGGAGACGGCCGGGAGGTGCGCAACGGGCGCGCCGGCCGGCAACAGGCCGACCGTCGCGACGCCGTGCAGCGGCGACACCTGCGCGATCACGGTCGCCGCCAGCACGGCGATCAGTATGCCGGGCGCCCGCGGCATCGCGCGTTTCATCAGGAAAATGGTCGCGAGCACCCCGATGCCCAGCAGGGCCGAAGCGATGGAGAACCGGCGTTCGACGAGGGCATGCGCGATGCGCGGCACGCTGCCGAACACGTCGCCGCCCGATACCGGCATGCCCAGCAGTTCCGGCAACCGGCCGATCGCGAGCGCAACGGCGATGCCGTTCAGGTAACCGTACTGGATCGGACGCGACAGCAGGTCGGTGACGAAGCCGAGGCGGAGCGTGCCGAGCAGGATGCAGATCGTGCCGGCCGACAGCGCCAGCGCGCCGGCCAGCGCGACGGCGCGCTGCGGATCGTGGCCGACGAGCGGCGCGATCGCGCCGGCAATCAGCGCGGCCAGCGCCGAATCGGGGCCGAGCACGAGGATCCGGCTCGGGCCCAGCAGCGCATACGCGAGCAACGCGGCGATCGATGCATGGAGCCCGGTGATGGCCGGCAAGCCGGCCGCCTGCGCGTAGCTCATGCCGACCGGCACCAGCACGGCGGACAGTGTGAGGCCCGCATAGAGGTCGCGCGGGAGCCATGAACGCCGGTAGTTCATGAGCAGCGCAACACCCGGCAGCAGGTGGGCGACGCGCTCGGACAGGGGCCGGTTCATCGCGGCGTCATCCCCGAGACGACCGGGCGAAAGGCGTGGCAGGCGCCGGCCCGCGCACGGTCATCGGGAGGCGGGCAACCCGGGCGCACGGATGAAGCGGTAGCGGGAGAACGGCCATTGCATCGGATGACGGGGCCGCCGCCGTCGCACCGGATGCCGGCGGGGCGGCACGGCCACGTACTGCGTCAAGCGGCCTTGAGCGCGGACAGTTGCAGCGCCTGCACGAAACGGGCCAGCGTCGCGAACGATCCTGTCACGCTTTCGTCGCGTTCGCGCCCGATCTGTCCGTCGAGGATCACGAGCATGCCGGCATCGCGCGCGAGGGCGGCGAGCGCCTGCGTGTCGAGGGCGGCTGCGTCGGACGCATGGTCAGGGGCGGTGCGGGTGTTGGCGTGTGACATGACGTCTCTCCTCGTGCCTGCGATCGAGTGGTCGTGCAACCGTTCTCGGTGATTTCATTATCGTCGTCGGCACGGGGCGATTCAATCGGCCTTGCCTGAAGCTGCGGTTGGAATCGTGCAGATGCCGTCGGCGGATTCCTGCACGGCGCGCCGCTTCGAGCCCGCATCGCAGCGCGCCGGCGCGCGTTCCCGACGCAGCGCATACCCGCTTCCGATGGCCTGCCAGATCTGCGCGGCGGATTCGCAATAGGTGAACAGCTCGAGGTCGCGGCGGTCGATCATTCCTTCGTCCGCGAGAAACGCCAGGTGTCGACCGCGCGGCGCCAGTCTGCTTCGCCGACGAGGATGACCGGAAGCGGCGCGATCTTGCGCGTCTGCAGCTAGCGCGACGATTTGACGTGATGACAGCGCATATCCATGCGGCGAGCCGACGGGGCGACGCGAACTTCCGCCATGTGACTCAGTGGCAAAATTTGCCAATTCATGCTGTTTTGTGGCTTTTCATTCGGATGTCATCTCGCGTCGCGACAGTGCGGAATCGTGCGCCAGTCCCGGGAACGAACGACGCGAGCCGGCCGGTTCGCCTCGCACGCGGGAATACATCCATGGGACGCGGCAAGCAGCAACCGATACGCGCGCCCCGACAGGGCGGCGCGCGTCATCTCGACAGAAGGAACGTGCAATCGTGAACGCCATCACAGCGGCAGACTCTTATGACGTGGTCATCGTCGGCGCCGGTATCGTCGGCCTCGCCCATGCCTATACGGCAGTGCTCAAGGGGCTGCGCGTCTGCGTGATCGAACGCGATGCCGCATGCGTGGGCGCGTCGATCCGCAATTTCGGCTTCGTCACCGTCACCGGGCAGCACGCCGAACACAGCTGGCGGCGTGCGCGGGCGAGCCGCGACGTCTGGGCGGACGTCGCGCCGCAAGCCGGCATCGACGTGCTGCACAAGGGCCTCCACCTGATTGCGCGTCGCCCCGAGGCGATGCATCTGATCGATGCCTTCATGCAGACCGGCATGGCCGACGGCTGCCGGGTCATGACACCCGGTGAAGCGGCGGCCGTGGCGCCGGCGTTGCGGCTCGACGGCGCGCAAGGCGTGCTGCACAGCCCGCATGAACTGCGCATCGAGCCGCGTACCGCGATCGGGTTGCTGGCGTCCTGGCTGGCGGAACGCTTCGGCGTGACGTTTCGTTACGGCGAGATGGTGCACGAGGTGCGCACGCCGACCGTGCGCACGTCGCGCGGCGTGTTGCACGCGGAGCGCGTGATCGTCTGCGGCAATGCGGACAGCCGTCACTTGTACGGCGACTGGTTCGCGCGGCATGCGGTGCGGCTGTGCCAGTTGCAGATGCTGCGCGTGCGGCCGCGCCGCCCGCTGGCGCTGCGCGCCGCGGTGATGAGCGACCTGAGCCTGCTGCGTTACGCGGGTTTCGCGGCGCTGCCCGCCGCCGACGCATTGCGCACGCGCCTGAAGGCGGAGGAACCCGTGTGCCAAGGTTACGGCATCCACCTGATCGCGGTGCAGAGCGCCGACGGTAGCCTCGTGGTGGGCGATTCGCACGAATACGGCGCCGCACCGCTGCCGTTCGCGACGCAGGAGATCGATGCGCAGATCCTGCGCCTGCTGCACGAGACGCTCGATGTGCCGGAACTGGACATCGTCGAACGCTGGACCGGCAGCTATCCGTCGGCAGCCGATGCCGATTGCGTGATCGAGGCGCCGGATGACGGCACGCGCGTCGTCGTCGTGACGAGCGGCGCCGGGATGAGCACGGGCTTCGGGATCGCGCAGGACGTGTTTGCCGCGTGGTGAAGGCGGGGTATGCGCGTCGCGCAGTCGCCGGGTTCGCGGGATGCGCGCGACCGATGCGCCTGCCGGCATGACTGCAGGATTCGGTCGGCACTTTTAGCGTGTTTAGCGAAACAGTCGAATCAGGAATTTGTCTAGTCATCCTGATCGAAAGATCAGATGAAATGCACCATGTTCGTGCCGCAGATCACCACCGCGAGGCACGTCAGAGCCCCGGAATTAGGGGATTTCCCGCGTTTGCCCGGTTTTTTTTGATCAACGCTTGTCGCTCGTTTTTTCTTCTTGCATGCTTGTATAGACAAATTCCTGAGGCCGCTTGCATGACCGAAGGGATGACGATCTTCAACGCAAGGAGAAAACTCGTGAACGGCAAGCGCATCAAGTGGGCAGTCAGGACGATCGGCATCATCGCAGCGGCAGCGGCCACGCTTTCCGCGCCGGTGCAGGCGAAGGAATGGAAGACGGTGACGGTGGCGCTCGAAGGCGGCTACGCGCCGTGGAACCTCACGCTGCCGGGCGGCAAGCTCGGCGGCTTCGAGCCCGAACTGCTCGCCAACGTGTGCGAGCGTATCAAGGTGCAGTGCAACATGGTCGCGCAGGACTGGGACGGAATGATTCCGGGGCTTCAGGCCGGCAAGTTCGATGTCCTGATGGATGCGATCTCGATTACGCCGGAGCGGGAGAAGATCCTGCTGTTCTCGCGTCCGTATGCCGCGACGCCCGCGACGTTCGCCGTCACCGATACGAAGATCCTGCCGAAGGCGGCGCCGGGCGCGCCGATCGTCAAGCTGTCGGGCGACGCGAATGCCGACAAATCGACTGTCGACGCGCTGCGCAAGCAGCTGAAGGGCAAGACGATCGGCATCCAGTCGGGCACCGTCTACACGAAGTTCATCAACGACAGCTTCAAGGACATCGCGTCGATCCGCGTGTACAAGACCTCGCCCGAGCGCGATCTCGACCTCGTCGCCGGCCGCATCGACGCCTCGTTCGACGACGTCACGTACTACGCGGCGAACAACGCGAAGAAGGATAACGCATCGATCGTGCTCGCGGGCCCGAAGCTCGGCGGGCCGATCTGGGGGCCGGGCGAAGGGCTCGCGTTCCGCAAGCAGGATGCCGACCTGAAGACGAAGTTCGATACGGCGATCGGCGCCGCGCTCGCGGACGGCACCGTGAAGAAGCTCGCCGACAAGTGGTTCAAGACCGACGTCACCCCGTAAGCGCAGGTCCGGCCGCCGCCGCGCAAGCGGCATGAGCGACGCGCGGCGGCGCGCATCCTGCCGATCCTATCAACGCTTGCCGGGAGGCACGCATGGCGATCCTTGAAATGCTGGGCTTCGGAACCGAAGGCTGGGGCGGCGTGCTGCTGCTCGCCGCGCTGATGACGGTTGCGCTGACGCTTGCCGCGCTCGCGGTCGGTGCCGTGATCGGCGCGGGCGTCGCGGCCGCGAAGCTGTCGCGCTTTCGCAGCGCCCGCCTGCTCGGCGACCTGTATACGACGGTGTTTCGCGGCGTGCCCGAACTGCTCGTCATCTACCTGTTCTATTTCGGCGGCTCGACGCTCGTCACGGCCGTGGGCCAGTGGTTCGGTGCGGAAGGCTTCATCGGCGTGCCGCCGTTCGTGATCGGCGCGCTCGCGGTGGGGATGATTTCCGGCGCGTACCAGGCCGAGGTGTATCGCGCGGCCGTGCTCGCGGTGTCGAAGGGCGAGCTCGAAGCGGCGCGCTCGATCGGCATGCCGCGCAGCATGGTGCTGCGCCGCATCCTGATTCCGCAGGTCCTGCGCTTCGCGTTGCCCGGCATCGGCAACGTGTGGCAGCTGAGCCTGAAGGATTCGGCGCTGATCTCGGTCACCGGGCTCGCCGAGCTGCTGCGCACGAGCCAGATCGCGGCGAATTCGACCCACCAGTATTTCGTGTTCTTCGTCGCGGGCGGCGCGCTCTACCTGGTCATGACGGGGCTGTCGAACCGCGTGTTCAACCGGGCGGAAGCGATCGTCGGCCGGTCGTTCCGCCGCAACTTCGCACGCAACTGACGGAGCGCCCATGTCACTCGATTTCGACTTCCTGTTCGACACGCTGCGCCAGCTGCTCGCGGCGGTACCGACCACGCTCGGCCTGTTCTTCGCGTCGCTCGTGCTCGGCGGCCTGCTGTCGCTCGTGATCGTCACGATGCGCGTATCGCCGCGCTGGCTGCCGAACCGCTTCGCGCGTGCATACATCCTGGTATTTCGCGGCTCGCCGCTGCTGATCCAGATGTTTCTCGTGTACTACGGGCTCGGCCAGTTCGGCGTGATCCGCGAGAGCTTCATGTGGCCGCTGCTGCGCGAGCCGTACGTATGCGCGGTGCTGTCGCTCGCGCTGTGTACGGCCGGCTACACGGCCGAGATCCTGCGCGGCGGGCTGATGGCCGTGCCGGTCGGGCAGATCGAGGCAGGCTATTCGATCGGCCTGTCGGGCTTCGCGCTGCTGCGCCGGGTGATCGGCCCGATCGCGCTGCGCCAGTGCCTGCCTGCGTATTCGACCGAAGCCGTGCTGCTGGTGAAGTCGACCGCGCTCGCCAGCCTCGTGACCGTGTGGGAGGTGACGGGCGTCGCGCAGCAGATCATTCAGCAAACCTACCGGACGACCGAGGTGTTCGTGTGTGCGGCCCTCATCTACCTGGGCCTGAACTTCATCGTCGTACGCCTGCTCGGCGCGCTCGAATGGCGGCTGTCGGGCCACCTGCGCGCGCCGAAGCCGTCCGGCGCACCCGCGGCCGACGCACGCAATGCGCGGCGTGTCGCATCCTGACCGCGTCCTTCCTTCCAGGAGAAATCGATGAACACCGCTGCTCCCGTCGCCCTGTCGGTCAGGAATATCCACAAGTCGTTCGGCGATCACCACGTGCTGAAGGGCATTTCGCTCGATGCGCACGAAGGCGACGTCATCTCGATCCTCGGTGCGAGCGGATCGGGCAAGAGTACTTTCCTGCGCTGCCTGAACCTGCTCGAAACGCCCGACGACGGCTCGGTCGCGCTCGCCGGCGAGGAACTGAAGATGAAACGCGCGCGCGACGGCAAGCTGCATCCGGGTGACCGGCGCCAGGTTGATCGCATCCGCTCGCAGCTCGGGATGGTGTTCCAGAACTTCAACCTGTGGTCGCACATGACCGTGCTCGACAATCTCGTCGAAGGGCCGCTGCGCGTGCAGAAGCGCAGTCGCGCGGAGGCGGTCGAGGAGGCCGAGGCGCTGCTCGCGCGCGTCGGCCTCGCGGACAAGCGCGGCTACTATCCGGCCCATCTGTCGGGCGGCCAGCAGCAGCGGGTCGCGATCGCACGGGCGCTCGCGATGCATCCGAAGGTGATGCTGTTCGACGAACCGACGTCGGCGCTCGATCCGGAGCTGGTCGGCGAGGTGCTGCGCGTGATGCGCTCGCTCGCGGAGGAAGGGCGCACTATGCTGGTCGTCACGCACGAAATGGGCTTCGCGCGGCATGTGTCGAATCGCGTGATGTTCCTGCATCAGGGCGAGGTCGATGCGGACGGAACGCCTGGCGAACTGTTCGGCGGCCAGTGCTCCGAACGCTTCCGCCAGTTCGTGTCGAGCCATCATGACCGTGCCGCGAACTGAGGCCGCCATGACCGTATTCCGTTCGGCCCGGCCGCTCGACTGGCGGCAGATCGCGGCGGTGGCGGCCGGCGCGCCGCTCGCGTTGACCGACGATGCGCGCGGGCGAGTCGTCGCGGCGCGCGAACTCGTCGACGCAATCGTCGCGCGCGGCATTCGCGCGTATGGCGTCAACACGGGCGTCGGTGCGCTATGCGACGTGATCGTGTCGCCCGCGCAGCAGGGTACGCTGTCGCGCAACATCCTGATGAGCCACGCGGTTGGCGTCGGCGCGCCGCTCGGTGCGGCGGAAACGCGCGCGATCATCGCGGCCGCGATCAACAATTACGCCCACGGGCATTCCGGTGTGCGGGCCGACATCGTCGACCAGCTGGTCGCACTGCTCGAGCACGATTGCCTGCCGGAAGTGCCGGCGCACGGGTCGGTCGGCTACCTGACCCACATGGCGCACGTCGCGCTCGTCTGTATCGGGCACGGCCACGCACGGCACGGCGGCGAACGCATACGTGGCGACGAAGCGCTGCGCCGCATCGGCCGCGAGCCGCTGGCGCTCGGCGCCAAGGAGGGGCTGAGCCTGGTCAACGGCACGCCGTGCGTGACGGGGCTCGCCGCGCTCGCGCTCGCCCGCGCGGAGCGGCTGCTCGACTGGGCCGACTGGATCGCGGCGACGAGCTTCGAGAATCTCGGCGGCCAGCTCGCCGCGTTCGATCCGGCATCGCTGGCGCTGCGCATTTCGCCCGGCATCGGACACGTCGGTGCGCGCCTGCGCGCGATGCTCGCCGACAGCGCGATGCTCGCCGCGGCGAACGGGCGACATACGCAGGACCCGCTCAGCCTGCGCACGATTCCGCACGTGCACGGCGCGGCGCGCGACGTGCTGGCGGTCACGGCGGAGGTCGTCGACCGCGAGCTCGCGTCCGTGACCGACAATCCGATCGTCGCGGGCACGCGCGACGCGCCGACCGTCCATTCGCAGGCGCATGCGGTCGGCGCGGGCATCGCGCTCGCGATGGACAGCCTCGCGGCCGCGATGGCGCAGGTCGCGGCGATTGCCGAGCGGCGGCTCGACCGGCTCGTCAATCCGCTCGTGAGCGGGCTGCCGGCGTTTCTCGCGGCGCCGGGCGGCACGTGTTCCGGGTTCATGATCGCGCAGTACACCGCGGTCGCGCTGGTTGCGCAGAACCAGCGGCTCGCCGCGCCTGCGAGCCTCGACGGCGGCATCACGTCGGGCCTGCAGGAAGACCACCTGTGCCATGCGACGCCGGCCGCGCTGAAGGCGCTCGACATCATCGAGAACACCACGCGCGTGCTCGCGATCGAGTTGCTGGCCGCCGCGCAGGCGTACGATTTGCAGGAAAACGAAGCGTCACGGGCGGCGCCGACCGACGCGCTGTGGCGTTACGTGCGCGACCGCGTGCCGGCGTATTACGACGACCGGCCGCTCGCGGACGACATCGCGAGCGCGGCCGCCATCGTCGCGGGCGTGCCGCCGTCGCTGGGGTGACGCAGCGGCGGTACGACGGTCGGCAGGTCATCCCATCTTCATTCGATCGAGGGCGCATGAACGAAGCGGAACGATATACGGCGGCCCGGCCGGGGGCCGTACCGGGCGACGACGTGCCGGCGCGCGCGCTGCCGGCCTACCAGCAGATCAAGCGCTACGTGGTCGAGCGGATCGCGAACGGAGACTGGAAGCCCGGTGGCGCGATTCCGACCGAAGCCGAACTGGTCAAGGAGTTCGGCGTGGCGCGGATGACCGTGTCGCGTGCGCTGCGCGAGCTGACCGCCGAGCGTGTGCTGACCCGCATCCAGGGGGCGGGCACCTTTGTCGAGCGCCGTCATTACGAATCGACGGTGCTCGAGATCCGCAACATCGCGGACGAGATCGCCGAGCGCGGCCATCGGCACAGCGCGCGCGTGCTGATGATCGAAAGCAGCGACGATCCCGAAGCGATCGAAGCGCTCGGGCTTCGCGCGGGGCCGGTGTTTCATTCGCGCATCGTGCATTGCGAGGAGGGCGAGCCGATCCAGTTCGAGGATCGCTACGTCAATCCGGCGCTGTTTCCCGCCTATCTCGAGCAGGATTTCACGGTCGAGACCCCGAACCACTACATGGTGCGGCTCGCGCCGATCCAGCGTGCGGAGTTCCGCATCTACGCGCAGAAGCCCGATGCGCAGGTGCGCCGGCACCTCGTGATGGAAATCGGCGAACCGTGTCTGCTGCTGCGGCGGCGCACGTGGGTCGGCGGGCAGGTCGCGACGTCGGTGCAGCTGTGGCATCCGGCGTCACGGTTTCATCTGGCGGGGAGGGTGTAGGCAGGGTTGTTCGCTGCCGGCGTCCGCTGTCGCTGTCACGGTCGCGAAGGCGAGCGTCGGGTCACGCTGCCGGCTCGCTGTTGCGCAAACGACATGCGGCGGGCGTTCACGCCGCTTGCGCGGGCCGGTTGACCGGGTACGCGAGCCCGGGATGTTCGCGCAGCGTCGCGCCTTCGTCATCACGCCGGCAGGCGCGACGTGTTGCGCGAACCGATCAACCGCGTTCAGGAAACCGGCCGTCGATACGTGCCTGTCGTTTGCCCGAAACCCGCGACCCGCGGCGATACCTGACCGCGGGCCGCGCTTCGATGCGCGATCACGCTGCGTCAAGCGTGACGGCGTGCACCGCATTCGCCGCAGAACAGGTCGTCGGCGGCCATCGGCTTGTGGCACTGCGCACAGGCCGTGGCCTCGTCCGCTGCGGGCGATTTTGTATCCGACGCCGGCAGCGAAGCCGTCCCCGCTGTGCCCGCTGCGCGCGAGTCGCGTGCTTTCGCAAGGTGATCGGCGGCGCCTTCGCGCAGTACGCTGCCGAGCATATCCGCCGGGTTCGCCTTGGCAACACAGGTCCCGGGCGATCGACTTGTCTGACTGTCTCAACCTTGCGTCGCCATCTCCCGAAGCGTCGCCGACAGCCCGTGGAACTACTGAGTTGCCGCGGAAAATGGTTTATGGTCAAATGACCATGTCAAGTGATCTACATGCCTGTTTCATCCCCAATTGGAAGTCACCGCTCGATCGTGGACTTCCTCCGCGTGGGCAACATTTTGCGAAGACTTCCGCGTGGCGGAGCCATTGGCCACCCCCACTCCCGGAAGTCAGGCGAAATCCTGGGCGATGGAGCAGGCGTTCGCGTATGGATGCCTGAGCGGTTCTTGCCTGTCGGCTGAAAGCGCCCAGGTGGAAAAAACAAGAATTTCTGGAGACGGTGCTAGTGAACGAAATGCACAGCAGGATGAACCAAGCGATCGATCCCTCGGCGCTACGCGCCCAACTGCGAGACGGCGCGTTGCTGGAGACGCGTGCGTGGCTTGCGTCGGGATGGGCGGAGGGCACGGATGGCCGTTCGTTTCCCGTAACGAATCCGGCCACGGGTGACATCCTGGCCCGCGTGGCCAGCCTCGGCGCCGCGGAGGTCGAGCAGGCCATTGCCTCGTCGGCGCTTGCGCAACAAGGCTGGCAGAAACGCACCAGCCACGAGCGCGCGAAGATACTGCGCGCCTGGTACGACCTGATCGTGGCGAACGCCGACGATCTCGCACTGATCATGACGTCGGAGCAGGGCAAGCCGCTGGCGGAGGCTCGCGGCGAAATCATGTATGCGGCTTCTTTCGTGGAGTGGTTCGCCGAAGAAGCGAAGCGTGTCTACGGCGACGTCATTCCGCACCCGCAAGGCGACAAGCGCATCCTCGTCATTCGTCAGCCGATCGGCGTGTGTGCCGCGATCACGCCGTGGAATTTTCCTGCCGCGATGATCACGCGCAAGGCCGCGCCGGCACTGGCTGCCGGCTGCTCCATCATCGTGCGCCCCGCGGACCTGACGCCGCTCACGGCGCTTGCGCTCGCCGTCCTGGCCGAGCGGGCGGGCATTCCGGCGGGTGTCCTGCAAGTGGTGTGCGGCCCGTCGCGCGAGATCGGCGCGGTGCTCACGGCCAGCCCGGTCGTGCGCAAGCTTTCGTTCACCGGTTCGACCGAAGTCGGCCGCGTGCTCATGAGCCAATCGTCCGGGACGATCAAGCGACTCTCTCTCGAGCTCGGCGGCAACGCGCCTTTCATCGTGTTCGACGACGCGGATCTCGACGCCGCGATTGAAGGTGCGATGGCGTCGAAGTACCGGAATAGCGGCCAGACCTGTGTGTGCGCCAATCGCTTTCTCGTCCAGGCAGGCATTCAT
Organism: Burkholderia sp. Ap-955; assembly: GCF_011753045.1. NCBI lineage: Bacteria > Pseudomonadati > Pseudomonadota > Betaproteobacteria > Burkholderiales > Burkholderiaceae > Burkholderia > Burkholderia sp. Ap-955. The sequence goes on along the minus strand of NZ_VWWH01000002.1, from coordinate 134,939 downwards.
GACCGCTTCGTCGACGCGCTCACCCGGCGAGTCCAGGCGCTCAAGGTAGGAAACGGTGTCGAACCGGGGGTGCAGCAGGGGCCGCTGATCCAGCAGTCCGCCTGCGACCACCTGAATCAGCTGATCGACGATGCCGTGAGCAAGGGCGCACGAATCGTCACGGGCGGGAAAGGCCATCCGCTTGGGGGCACGTTTTTCGAGCCGACCGTCATTGCCGATGCGACGCCGGCCATGCGTCTCGCGCGCGAGGAGCTCTTCGGGCCCGTCGGCCCGGTGTTCCGCTTCGAGGATGAAGCAGAAGCGATCGCGATGGCCAACGACACCGAGTACGGGCTCGCGGCCTATCTCTATACACGCGACCACGGCCGCATCTGGCGTGTGGGTGAGGCGCTCGAGTACGGCATGGTCGGCCTGAATACCGGCGTGATTTCCAACGAGGTCGCGCCGTTCGGCGGCGTCAAGCAATCGGGCCTGGGCCGTGAGGGTTCCCGTTACGGCATCGAGGAATACCTGGAAATCAAGTACATGTGCACCCAGGTCTAACGGCCAACGTCCGCATCAAGGAAACGTCAATGGAAATGTCCCCGCAATCGATGCTCTTCGAAACTGTTCCGTCCATTCTCCAGGAATGGGGTTGTGCGCGCCGCCTGGGTCAGGTGATGGCGGCATGGACGGAGCGCCGCCGTGTCCTGATCGTGACCGATGCAGGGCTGCACAAGGCCGGTGTGCTGGAGCCGGCGAAAGCGTCGTTGGCCGCCGAGGGATTCCGCGTGGCGGTTTTTGACGAGGTCGTGGCCGACCCGCCGGAGAAGGTGGTCTTGCGCTGCGTCGAGTTTGCACGCAGTGCCGAGGCGGACGTCGTCATTGGCCTGGGCGGCGGCTCGTCGATGGACATCGCAAAACTGGCCGCCGTGCTCACCGTCTCGCGGCAATCGCTCGCGGAAATGTACGGAATCGGCAACGTTCAGGGGGCGCGCCTGCCGTTGGTGCAGATCCCTACGACGGCGGGTACCGGGTCGGAAGTCACCAACATCTCCATCGTTTCGGTTGACGAAACAACCAAGATGGGCATCGTCGCACGTCAGTTGTATGCCGACAAAGTGATCCTGGACGCCGAGCTGACGGTCGGTCTGCCGCGCAGCCATACCGCTGCGACGGGCATCGACGCGATGGTTCACGCCATCGAGGCCTATACGAGCAAGCACAAGAAGAATGCCATCTCCGACGCGCTCGCGCGTGAGGCGCTGCGACTGCTGGTGAGCAACCTGATCCCGGCTTGCGAAAACGGCGAAGACCGGCGCGCACGCGAGGCGATGCTGCTGGGCGCCACGCTGGCGGGGCAAGCCTTCGCCAATGCCCCGGTGGCCGCGGTCCATGCACTGGCGTATCCGTTGGGGGGCCATTTCCATATCCCGCACGGCTTGTCCAACGCGTTGATGCTGGCGCCCGTGCTGCGTTTCAACGCCGAAGCGGCGGCTTCGCACTATTCGGAACTGGCGGACGTCGTCGGCGCGGGTGGAAAGGGTGACGCCACGGCGCGTACGGCGGCGTTCATCGCATTCCTCGAAGACCTGATGGACCGCTCCGGCGCGCCGCGACGTCTGCGCGACGTGGGTGTCACGCAATCGAGCCTGCCGACCCTCGCGGCCGACGCGATGAAGCAGCAGCGCTTGCTGTTGAACAATCCGGTCGTCGTCACGGAGTCGGACGCATTGCGCCTGTACGAACAGGCCTATTGAACCGACGCCGGCAAATCCGCAGTCGCCGTAACGTAAATAGAGAGAGTGCACCGTGAACAATGTAGAAAGGATTGAGCACCACGAGATCGTTATCCTGGGTGCAGGCTTCGGAGGCCTCGGCATGGCCGCTCGCATGAAAATCGCGGGCATCGACGACTTTGTCGTGCTGGAGAAGCGTCCCGATCTCGGCGGCGTCTGGCTGGACAATTCGTATCCCGGCGCGGCATGCGATACCGAATCGCACCTGTACTGCTACAGCTTCCATCCGCATCTGCGCGTGAGCGCGATGTATGCCGGCCGGAACGAGCTGCTGCACTATCTGAAATCGCTTGCCACGCGGTTCGACCTGACGGAACACCTGCGATTCAACATCGAGATTCGGAGTGCAGAATGGGATGCCGGCGCCAGCCTCTGGCGGTTCGCGCTGAGTGACGGCTCCCGGATGACCTCACGATTCTTCGTGCCGGCATGGGGGCAACTGAACCGTCCGATGATCCCCGCGGTTCGCGGCCTGGCGGATTTCAACGGCGAGTATTTCCACTCCGCCGAGTGGCGGCACGACGTGGACCTGAGCGGCAAGCGGGTGGCAAGCATCGGCAACGCGGCCAGCGCCGTGCAGTATGTGCCGCTCATCGCGCCGAAGGTCGATCACCTGACGGTATTCCAGCGAAGCGCGAACTGGATCATGCCGCGCAACCAGATCGTCTTCTCGGCGGAGCAGCTCGATGCCTACGAGCGCGAGCCCCATCTCTTCGAGGAAAGCCGGAAATCGCTGCACGCGTTCCGCGAGTCCGGGTTCGAGCGGACCCGGATGGGTTCCAACGCGCAGCAGGAAGGCAAGAGTCTCGCGTTGGCCCACCTTCATCGCCAGGTGCCCGACCCGGTACTGCGTGAGCAACTGACGCCGGACTATGAATACGCGTGCAAACGGATTCTGCGATCGGACGACTACTATCCGGCGCTCATGCGCGACAACGTCGCGCTGGAGACGGCGGGGGTGGAATCGTTCGTCGACGAGGGCATCGTGACCCGGGACGGCCGCCTGCTTCCGTTCGACGTGGTCGTGTTCGGCACCGGATTCGAGAGTCAGGCTTTCCAGGGCAGCCTGCAGGTGCGTGGAACGGACCGCACGTTGGCCCAGGCGTGGGCAGACGGCCCGGAAGCCTATCTGGGCATGACCGTGCCGGGTTTTCCGAACATGTTCATGTTGTATGGGCCGAATACGAACCTGAACCACAACTCCATCGTGTCGATGCTCGAGATCCAGCAGAACTACATCATCGACGCGATCGGCGGCATGGCTTCGGCTGGCGTGAAGGCCGTCGACGTCGATCGGGCCGTGTTTGACGAATACAACGACAAGCTGCAGTCGGCGATGGCCGGCTCGGCGTTTTCGGCAGGCTGCTCGAGCTGGTACAAGAACGCGCAAGGCAAGGTGATCAACAACTGGCCGGGCACGGTGGAAGAATACCGCGCCGCGACGCAATGGGATCAAAGCGTGTTCGCTGCGATCTGAGCGGAGAGGCACATGACATCGGTGCACTGGTTGCCGCTGACCGAGGTGGCTGACGATGCTCGGGACGCCGTTCGGGCGTTCCGCGAACTGGGCGGACGACACTACGGCAGCTTTTCCGTCGACCAGTCGCGCGTGAACTTCGTGCGGGCCTGCGAATTGAACGGCCTCACGGGTGACGCGGCCGTCGCCCATGAAGACATCGATGTTCCCGTCGCGGACGGCAGCATTCGGGTGCGGCTCTATCGTCCGCCCGCCGGGGCCGGAGCCGACGGCGCCCCGCTGGTCGTGTTCATTCACGGCGGCGGGTGGGTGATCGGCAGCGTGGACACGCATGACGGCATCTGCCGTCATCTCGCACGGCACGGCGGGTGTGCTGTCGCGTCAGTGGAGTACCGGCTGGCGCCGGAGCACCGGTGGCCGGTCCCGCTCGACGATTGCGAGCGGGCATTGGCCTACCTGGCGGCCAACGCATCTGCGCTCGCCATCAATGCGTCTCGGGTGATCCTGGCGGGCGACAGCGCCGGCGGCAATATGGCGACCCTCATCGCCAATGCGGCGTCGGCGGTGGGACCCGCGATCATCGGGCAGATCCTGTTTTATCCCGTGACGGACCTGACGGCTTCGCTGCCGTCATACCAGCGCATTCAAGGCGGATTTCCGCTGGTCGCCGAGTCGATGCTCTGGTTCCGGGAACACTACGTGCCGGCCGGCACGCCATTCGATCTTCCACGCCTGTCCCCGCTGCTGCATGCGGAAGGCCGGCGGCAGCCGCCGATGTTCATTGCCACGGTGGGGCTGGATCCGCTGTGCGACGAAGGCATTGCCTACGCGTCATGCGCGGCCCGCGCCGGGAGCACGGTCGAGCATCACCATCTGCCCGGGCATCATCACGGCATCGTCACCGCCGCCCGGACGATCCCGGCAGCGACCTGTCTGCTGGATCGCGCCGCTTCCTTTGTCCGGCGGCTTGCCGAAACGGACGGCTTCGAGGTTTGACGCATCGATCGTCGCGCGGGCCGCTGCATGCAACCGTCGCGACCGATCGAGTAATGGAAACTCCTGATTCAAATTGTCCCTCGACTGCATAGACTGGGAACCGTACAACTTGGTCAATTGATCATGTTCGGGGTGACCAGTTAAACCGGGGCGTGCACATCAATGATGCGTGCATGTCCGGCCGGGTGCACCGGTGGTTGTCTCGTGCTGGTTTGAAGCGTTGTCGCTGGCATGCACGTGCGAGCGTCTTTTTCCTTCGTAGTCACATGACCAAGTCTATTGATCTAGTCGTGCGGCGTTACGGATATTTTCAATAACTGGTCATCGGAGGGATCTCATGACTAAGAATCAAGCAGATTCGGTTTTGCCTGAGCACGTAGAGGTACTAATCATCGGGGCGGGGATCTCGGGGATCGATGCCGCTTGTCATCTTCGCATGAACTTGCCGGACCGCTCGTTCGCCATCCTGGAAGCCATGGATGGATTCGGCGGGACATGGTGGACCCATCGCTACCCCGGCGCGCGTTCCGACAGCGACCTGTACACGTATGCGTTCGGATTCCGCCCGTGGCAGGGCCGCTCGATCGCCACGGCGGAGGAGATCCACAGCTATCTGGGCGATGTCATCAAGGAATATGACCTCGGCTCGAAGATCCACTACGGGCATCGTGTTCAAACGGTGAGCTGGTCGAGCGAACAGAAGCGCTGGACGGTCGAGGTGTCGCGCAACGATACGGGCGAACACTTCTCGATCACCACCGACTTCCTGTGGCTGGGGGCGGGGTACTACGACCATCGCAAGGGCTTTACGCCGAAGTGGAACGGGTTCGATCGCTTCAAGGGAACGGTCGTTCATCCGCAGCACTGGCCGAAGGACCTCGACTATGCCGGCAAGCGGGTGGTCGTGATCGGTTCGGGCGCGACCGCCGCGACGCTGATTCCGGCGATGGCCGGCACCGCGGCGCATGTGACGATGCTGCAACGGTCGCCGACGTTCTTCACGGCGGTTCCCTGGACCCACCAGCTGGACACGACGCTTCGCGAACTGAACCTGCCCGAGGAGTGGCGCTCCGAGATTCTGCGGCGTGCGCACCTGAAGCAGACGTTCGACCTGATCAACCTGTCCTCAGCGAACCCGGACGCCGTTCGCGACTGGCTGATCAACGAGACCCGCCAACAGCTGCCGGAAGGGTTCGACGTCGACAAGCACTTCAACCCCAGCTATCGCCCGTGGCAGCAGCGCGTGGCGGCGGTGCCGGAGGGCGACCTCTTCACGGCCATCCGGGAGGGTAAAGCCTCCGTCGTGACGGACACCATCGAGTCGTTCGACGAAAGCGGCATTGTGTTGGCGTCGGGCGAGCACCTGCAGGCGGACATCGTCGTGACGGCGACCGGCTTCGACATGAGCGCTTTCGGCCAGATCGCCTTCCACATCGACGGAGATCCGGTCGACATGACCAAGCGGGTCTCGTATCGGGGAATGATGATCGAGGGTATCCCGAACATGGCGTTCATCTACGGCTACTACCGGTCGAGCTGGACGCTGCGCGCTGATCTCGTCTGCGAATTCACCTGCCGCGTTCTCGCGCATATGGACAAGGTGGGGGCGAAGACGGTGGAGCCGCGCCTGCGCGCCGAAGACGCCGACATGCAGCGGCTGCCCTGGACGGACCCGAACAACTTCAACGCCGGTTACGTGATGCGCTCGCAACACCAGATGCACTTGCGTGGCGATCGCATGCCGTGGCAGCACCACTTCGAGTACGAGGAGGAGCGCCAGACCATTCCGGAATTGAGCCCGGATGCCGAAGTCCTCGTGTACCGCTGATCTCCGAGCAACGTTCGAATAAAGGTGATGTTATGGCACTCGATTTGCACCTCGCTGGCTTTCTCGAATCCTTAGCCGGGTCCGGCGCGAAACCGCTGCCGCAGTCAGCCCCGGAAGAGGCGCGCGGATTGATGCAGCATCTGGCTCGCGCCGTTCGCGCACCGGAGGCCGTTGTCGACGTTCACGGCGTGGAAGACCTGACCATTCCCGGCGCGGCCGGATCGCTGCGGGCGCGGCTGTATCGTCCGACGCAGGAGCGTCATCTGCCGACGGTCGTCTATCTCCATGGCGGCGGGTTCGTCATCGGCGACCTGGATACGCACGACAACATTTGCCGCGAGCTGGCGCGCGGCGCGAACGCGGTCGTCGTCTCGGTGGACTACCGGCTGGCACCCGAACATCCGTATCCGGCCGCGGCGGACGACGCGATTGCCGCGACCCAATGGGTGATCGCGAACGCGGGTGAGCTGGGCGGAAGCGACGTCGTGGCGGTGGCCGGAGACAGCGCCGGCGGCAATCTTGCCGCGGTCGTGACCCAGCAACTGCACGCCGACGGCATTGCGCTGTCCGCCCAGTTCCTGATCTACCCCGCGGTCGCGCAGGATCGCGCCGGCTTTCCTTCCTTCAAGGAAAACGGCGAAGGCTACTTTCTCGACCTCGAGACGATCGCCTGGTTCGAGCGACATTACGTGCCCGACGGTACCGACAGGGAGGATCCGCGACTGGCGCCGATCCGAGCGAAGGACCTTGCCGGGTTGCCGCCTGCCGTCATCCTGACCGCCGAATTCGATCCGCTGCGCGACGAGGGCGAGGCCTACGGCCGCTTGCTCCACGCGAGCGGCGTCAAGGTCGACACGATCCGGTGCGACGGCATGATTCACGGGTTCTTCGACATGGGGGCGATTTCCCCAGGCGCCCAGGCGTGGATCGAGAAGGGCATCGCGAGTTTTCGAAAGATACTCGGCGGCGCGCAGCACCGTTGATACGTTGGCGGAAGCGACTTGATTTTCGCTTTTCGCCATTTCGTGGCCGCACGCGGATCGATGGATGACCTCCAACGCTGCCGATGCGGCCACGCAGTGCTGATGCATGACGGTATGAAGCCGATCGCGCGACGGCTCGCTGAGGCCGCGGCGTGAGTGACGGAATCGATGCATCAGGTAGTTGCTTGCGAAGCGCTCAAGCATCTATCGAGGACACAGACCCGTGAAGAACTCATTCGATTATCTTGTTGTAGGCGGCGGCTCGGCAGGCAGCGTGCTGGCTTCGCGTTTGACCGAAGATCCCGATGTGACGCTGTGCCTCTTCGAAGCTGGCGGCACGGGCGATGGTTGGCCCGTCAACGTGCCGGCCGCCCTGGTGCTGATGATCCCGTCCCGGCTGAACAACTGGGCGTTCGAGACGGTGCCCCAGAAGGGGCTGCAGGGGCGGCGCGGCTACCAGCCGCGTGGCAAGGCGCTGGGTGGATCGTCCGCGATCAATGCAATGGTGTACACGCGCGGCCATCATGCCGACTACGACGATTGGGCTGCGCTCGGCAACGAAGGCTGGGGCTGGAACGACGTCTTCCCGTATTTCAAGCGCAGCGAGCATAACGAGCGGCTTGGCAATGAATGGCACGGGCGCGACGGCCCGCTGTGGGTCAGCGACCTGCGGACGGACAATCCGTTCCAGGCGCGTTGGCTGGACGCCGCACGCGAGTGCGGCCTGCCCGTCACGGACGATTTCAACGGTGCGGAGCAGGAAGGCGTCGGCATTTACCAGGTGACGCAGAAGAATGGCGAGCGCTGGAGTGCGGCACGTGCCTATCTTTTTCCGCACATGAAGACGCGCGGCAACCTGACGGTGGAGACGGGCGCGCAGGTCAGGCGCATCGTGTTCGACGGCAAGAGGGCCGTCGGTGTCGAAGTCACGCGTGGGGGCAATGTCGAGACGGTCTGGGCGAAGAAGGAGGTGATCCTTTCCGCGGGCGCGTTTCAATCGCCTCAGTTGCTGATGTTGTCCGGCGTCGGGCCGAAGGACGAACTCGAGCGTCACGGGATCCAGGTCGTCGCCGATCTCCCGGGCGTGGGAGAGAACCTGCAGGATCACCCGGACTTCGTCGTCAGCTACAAGACGAACAGCCTGGATGCGCTCGGCGTATCGGTACGCGGCGCGATCAAGACGCTGGGCGACATCCGGCAATACCGGAACTCGCGGACCGGCACCCTGACCACCAACTTCGCCGAGGGCGGCGCGTTCCTGAAGACGCGTCCCGATCTGGATCGACCGGACGTTCAGATGCACTTCGTCGTCGGGCCCGTCAGCGATCACGGAAGGAAGGTGCATCTCGGCCATGGTCTTTCCTGCCACGTGTGCCTGCTGAGGCCGAAAAGCCGTGGATCGGTCAAGCTGCGAAGCGCCGATCCGCTGGACGCGCCGTTGATCGACCCGGCATTCCTCGAGCATGCGGATGATCTCGAGGTCCTGGTCGAGGGCTACAAGCTGACCCGGCGGTTGATGGCGGCGCCGGCGATGGCCCAGTTCGTGACGGAGGACCTGTTCGCGTCCCGGTCGCGATCGGACGACGACATTCGTGCGTTGCTGCGCGAGCGGACCGACACCGTGTACCACCCGGTCGGAACGTGTCGCATGGGGAACGACGCGCTCGCCGTCGTGGATTCCCAGTTGCGCGTACGGGGAACGGAAGGCTTGCGTGTGGTTGATGCATCGATCATGCCGACGCTGGTGGGCGCAAACACGAACGCGCCCACGATCATGATCGGTGAGAAAGCCTCGGATCTGATTCGGAGGATCTCCCGATTCCCGTCCGCGATACCGGAAAACGCGGTTTGAGTGGCCTTCTCTCGTACCGACGTTCGTCGGTGCGAGGGCCTCAATCGGACAGGGACGTCGCGAGCATGATGTGTGCGGCGACGTCCACGACCTGAAGGCAAGGGCTCGCCGGCCGGTTGTGGCAAGACTGGACGCTGCCGGGGCATCGAGCGCTCGAGTGGTGAGGTCTGCTGACGCAGCCAACCGCCGATTATGAATACATCCTTGCTCTTTGAAGAGCAACGCGAGCACGAGGAAAGAGAGGCCGCCACCCGAGGTGCAGATGCCGGGTGGCGGCCTGTGTGCGTCAACAACCGGAGAAAGACCGGTGCCTGCTTCGCGGCGACGAGCCGCAGCCACCGACGAACCCATCAGCCGATCGACCTCGCTCGGCGTGAGGCCCGGTCCGGGTGCGGGAAATGTTCTTCACCCGCCGCTATCCCGACGGCTTCGGCGTGTGTCATGCCGAACGCCGTCTTCAATTCGACGAGCCATGCCCGTGAACGGGGACCCCTATGCGGCGCCTGAAACTGTCCGGAAGGTGTCTGCGTGCACGAAAGGCAACGACGCGGATATTCAATCATGAACTCGCTCATACTCATCGCGGATGACGCGCCGGAAATGTCGTCAACGCTCGATACCTGCCTGACTCGCAACGGGTTTCGAACATTCCAGACCAACCGCTCCCAGACCGTGCTGGGCACGCAACTGAACCTGAAGCCGGATCTGGTCATTCTCGACGTCCGTGAGCTGCGTGCGGATACCTTGGACCTGCTCGCCAGGCTTCGACGACAAAGCGATACCCCCATCGTCGTCATATCGGCATGTGACCTGGACAGGGCGCAGTTGCGCGCACTGCACGCCGGCGCCGACGACTACATCGTCAGGCCGTTCAACCCGGACGTGATCGTCGCGCGATTGCGCACGGTTCTTCGCCGCTCCGGTGCGCTCGCGCCCGAACGTCGTCTCCGGGTGGGCGCGCTCGAAGTCGATACGGAAAGCTATATGGCGTGCGTGAGAACGTCCTCCGGCGAAACGCCGGTTTCCGTGACACTCGTCGAATTCCGCCTGCTGGCTCACATGGCCAGGCTGCCGAATCGCGCATTTACGCGCATCGAATTGCTCAATGCGTGCATGGCAGACGTGAGCGCATCCACGCGCACCGTCGACAGCCACATGAGCCGGTTACGGAGAAAGCTGGCGGCCGCAGGGGCGTCGGGCATCGTGGAAAGCGTGCACGGCATCGGCTATCGACTTCGAAAATCCGGCTGACGGGGGAGGGCGTCGCTCGCGGTCGGAATCCGCTGTTCGTTGCGTGTGCATGCGGCGCGGACGTGTATGCAGCAGAGATGGGGGCAACGCGGGCCGATCGTCGGTTCCGAGCCGGTGCGGCGCCCGCGCAGATCATTGACCGTAACCGCCTGGCCCCGGCTTCCTGCGTGACACGGCGGTTCGTCCGTAAGCCGCTTCTTCTTCGAGTGATCCGTGTTCCCGGGGGACGGGAGAACTTGATTGCCGTTTGGCCCCACCGTCCATCCGAGGTCAGGCAGGTTTCGACACAGCGGGCCGCGATTCACGATCGCGGCCCGCTGCGCGAATCAGACATCCGACAGTTACTGCGCGATGACCCCGTCGCGAGAAAAGATCAGCCACTTGTCGCCAGTCGAGGGGAGCGCCGCAGTGTACGTCGTCCCGGCCTGGGTGCGCAGGCGCTGGAACGTCTTGCCATCATCGGTGCTTTGAGCCTGCAGCCCGTCGACCCCTACCGCCAGTACCGTGGAGCCTCGGGACGCAAGCGCGGTAATGGAATTCCTGGTGTCGAGCGTCGCGCGTGACCAGGTATGGCCGTTGTCCTCGCTTCGCATCAGCGTGCCGCGCAGCCCGCCGACCAGCAGCACACCGTCGGGCAGCGCCACGCCGCACCAGAACGACCCCTTGTAACCGGTCTCCACGCTTTCCCACGTGTTGCCCTTGTCCCTGGAAATCAGGAGCTGCCCCTTCTCGGCCGTGGCAAAGATCTCGCCATTGCCGTTCGAAAAAAGGCCGAACAGATTCAGGTCCGACTTCTTGCCGTTCGGGAGCACGGCTTCTTTTTTGGTCCAGGTCTTGCCGCCGTCATCGGTGACGAGGATGAGCGACCAGAGTCCGACGGCCACGCCGTGGTCGGCATCGATGAAGTGCACGCCGAACAGCGGGCGATCCTCGCTCGTCGCGAGACGTTGAACCTCCCACGTCTCGCCGCCGTCGATCGTCTTCAGGATCGCGCCCCAGTGGCCGACTGCCCACCCTGTCCTGGCGTCGATGAAACTGACCGACGTCAGCGTCGAGCTCACGGGCACGGACTTGGCCTGACGGTACGTCGCGCCGCGGTTGTCGGACAGCAGGATGATGCCGTTCGCGCCGACACTCACGACCCGCTGGCCGGCCCAGGTGGCATCCAGCACGGGGGACTGGGTCGCGATGCTGGACTGGACGGCCGGAACGGGCCGGAGTTCCGATGCGGACACCGCGCCTGGCATGCTGCCCAGCAGCGCGCCAAGGACGACGGCGCCGGCCGACAGGGAGAGAACCTTGCGATACAGGGTCATGGAATCCTCTTTTTCTTCAATGGGCGAGCAGGCCGGGGGCACGGGCGGGCTTGCGCCGCGGGAAGATGCGCTCGAGCCAGACGGCGAAGGCGGGCAGAACCGTCATGGCCATGACCATGTTGACGATGAACATGAACGCCAGCAGCTTGCCCATGTCCGCCTGGAACTTCAGCTCGGAGAACGACCAGGTGGCGACGCCGATCGCGAGCGTGATCGCCGTGAAGATGGTGGCCGTCCCGATCTCGAGGATCGATTGTTCGAGCGCCTTGACGATGCCGACGCCGTTGGCGAGATGCAGCTGCAGCCGGTTGTAGATATAGAACGCATAGTCGACGCCGATGCCCACCGCCAGCACCATCACGGGCAACGTGGCGACGGTCAGGCCGATCTGCAGCTCCTTCATGAACCAATACCCGATGAACGTGCCGATCGTCAGCGGCAGGCAGCAGGCGAGCACCGCGCGCAGGTCACGGTACGTGACGAGGACGAGCAGGACGATGGTCGTATAGACGTAAAGCATCATCGGCAATTCGCTGCGCTCGATTTCGTCGTTGACCGCGGCTAGCACGCCGGCATTGCCGGACGCGAGCCGGATCTTCACGCCCGGCAGCTTGTTCGTATCGCGGAAATGCTTCGCGGCGTTGATCACCTGGGTGATCGTGGTCGCCTTGTGGTCGGCCAGATAGATGTTCACCGCGGTCATGCTGCAGTCCTTGCGCATGACGCCGGGCGTGCGGGCCACCTCACCGGCCAGCGACGAATAGTTGTCGGGGTCGATGGGGATCGCGGACATCTTCGGATTGCCTTCGTTGTATCCCTCGTTGTATTGCCGCAGCAACGAGGAAAACGAAACGACCGACAATACGCCGGGGACGGCACGCATCGACCAGACGAAGCGGTCCTGGTAGGCGCCGACCTCCACGTTGTTGCAAGACTGGGGCGGCGCTTCGAAGACGATGGAAATCCAGTCCAGGCCGACGTCGTAGCTCGACGCAATCGACACCGAATCCTTGTTGAACCGGGCGTCGGCACGCAGCTCGGGCGCGCCGGCCTGCAGCGTGCCGACCACGCGGTCCCGACTTTCCCACGCCGCCACGCCGAACACCACGACGGCCGCCAGCAGGACGATCGCCGCATTGCGCGGAATGGCGACTTTTGCGAGCACGCGGAGCACGCGGCCACGACGGACGGCATGCAGTTCCGCATTCTTTGCATAATTGCCGTCGACCTTGAGCAACGACGCGGCGAGCGGCAGCATCACCAGGTTCGTGACGATCTTGTACGCCACGCCGAGCGAAGCGGTGATCGCGAGCTCGCGCACCATCGGGATCGGAATCAGGATCAGCGTGACGAAGGACACGAAAGCGGTCACCAGCGCGAGCGTGCCGGGAATCAGCAGCCCGCTGAAGCTGGATCGGGCGGCTTGCTCCACCGACTTCCCGTGGGAGATCTCGCGCACGATGAAATTGATCTGCTGGACGCCGTGTGACACGCCGATCGCGAACACCAGGAACGGAACCAGCACGCCCAACGGGTCGAGCCCGTAGCCGAGGAGATGCAGCGTGCCGAACTGCCAGACGAGCGAGACGAGCGAGCAGGTCAGCGGCAGGATCGTCAGGCGAACGGAGCGGCAGTACCAGTAGACGGCCAACGCGGTCAGGAGCAGGGCGATCGCGCAGAACTTCAGGACGGACGATGCGCCGTTTGCAATATCACCGATCTGTTTCGCGAAACCGATGATCTGGATTTCATAGTTCGCATCCTCGAACTTGGCGCGCAATTGCGATTCGAGCGCCTTGTCGAATGCCACGTAGTCGACCCGCTCACCCTTCGCATCCAGCTCGTTGAGATCGGCGGTGACCATTGCGCTGCTCTGGTCGCGCGACACGAGGCTGCCGACGAAGCCGCCCTGCGCGGTCGAGCGCGAAATGGCGCCGACCGTGTTGCCGTCGAGCTGATCGGGCGTCACGGTGCCGGGAATGAGCGGGTCGGCCCGGAATCCGTCTTCGGTGATCTCGTTGACGAATGAATTCGGAGTCCAGAGCGACTGGACGCTGCTGCGAGACACGTTCGGCAGGAAGGTGACCGCCTGGGTGACTTCATACAGGCGCTTCAACGCAGCCGGCGTCCAGATGCTGCCCTTGCGGGCCTTGACGACGACGATCAGACGGTTGGCGCCGAGCAGGTCACCGCGATACTCGTTGAACGTCTGCGTGTATTCGTGGCCCAGCGGAAGCTGCTTCTCGAACCCGGCATCCATGCGCAGCTTGACGGCGAAGCAGGCCATGACGACCGTGAAAAGAACCAGAAGCCCCAGCACGAGACGCCTGTGACCGAACAGCGTATTTTCCAGCGAATGAAGAATTCTTAGCAGCTTGCTGGGTCGGGCTGCGTCGGAAACAGGCGTTTGATTCATATTGACCTCAGAAATTTCGAGATGCGACGATTGCCACGAAGTCTCGGTCACGTAGCGGGTTGGCGAGCGGGTTGGTCGGGCCCATGAAGCGGGTGTAGTTCAAGGCGACCTGCCAGTTCGCCGGGTTCTGTATGAAGTTCACATACAGGTTCATGGCCGTCACGCCGCGCATGAACTGGGCATTCACGTTCGGCGTATTGCCGAAGAGGCCGTATCGGACGAATATCCCCGGATTGACCTGCCACCCGGGAATGACTGTGCCGTCGTAAACCCAGTTGAAGTCGACGTCGATCCCGCCGGAGTATTTCGTGCCCTGGGCGCTACCCGGAGAGTTGAGTGCGCCGCTCGCGAACAGGTCGTTGAATTCGTTCCCCCACAGAAGCGCGCCAGGCGAAATCGGCGACCCGCCGTAGCTCTTGTGAAGCCCCGGATAAGCAATGATCACCGTCTCGGTCGTCAGCGTGGCGGTCTGGGCGCCGAGCAGCTTCAGGAATGCTGCGGAATTGCCGGGCTGCAGCGAGTAGAGGGTCGTCAGGTGCCACTGGAATCGCTTCTCGTCGACCCAGCAGTTCCCCCCTTGCGCGACGCATCCGCTGGCCGGATTCAGGGGAACGGCATCTCGCGGCCGGTACGAGAGTTCGGTACCGATCGCCCAGTCGCCCACGGGGAAGTTGGCGCTGACACCGATCATGTGACGGTCTTCCGGAAATCGGAAGACCGTCCCGCCCGTCGAACTCAGCGAGACTTGCGGGAACTTGTCGTGGTACGCGATCGTGTAGAAGCCGAGATTCAGGTCCGTTCCCGCCGGCTGGTAGCGAATGGAAAAACCATACTGCCCGCCGTTCTTCGGATGGATGGTCGAGACGCCGTACGTGTTGTTGCCGGGCCCGACGATCTGATTCGACCAATAGCTGCCAACCGGCGGAAGGTAATTCTGGTTCCAGTTGCTCTGGTAGTACCCTTCGACGTTCACGCCGTGCCCGACGCCGGATGCGACACTCACGATCGGCGCGGGCAGGATGATCTCCTTGACCTGCGCCCCGGGTTGCGACGCGCGATTCACGTCGATCGCGTTCGTCGCATTGACCCCGCCGATTTCCCAGATGCTTTCGCCCCAGCTGACCACCTGGTTACCCACACGGACGCGGGCAATTTGGTCGCCTACGTTGAACTGCTTGCTGACCCACAGGTCGAGCAGGCGTGGCTTGAAGCGGATGTTCTTCTCGGCATCGGACGGGAGCCCGCCGCTCAGGCTGGGGGCAGGGTTGTAGAACAGGTCCTGTCCGCTGGTTGCGCCTGTCGTGCGGGTACCGGAGTAGTCGTATTGCCAGGTGCCGCGCGCCATGAACGTGAGCCCTTGCGACGGCATCTTCAGGACCAGCTCGTGGTTGCCCTTGAGATAGCTCGTGAACGGATCTCCCTTGCCGTAGTTGATGTCGCCCTGATCGGAGAGGCCGCTCAACTGACCGAGCCGGCCGCCACCGGTCTGCGCACCGGTGGCCACGTTGTAGGTCGGCGAGACGAGATTGCTGCTCGGCGACGCCGTTCGAATGCCGACGCCCGCCGATATCGTCGAATCGAAACTGCCTTCGACGTTGCCGATCGTGAACGTGAACGCTTGCGCGCCGCCGCACCCGACGGCGACGAGCGCCGCGATCGCCGCGCGCACGAACACCACGCTGGAGCGGGGCTGTAATGAGGAGGTGGTAGCCATTTTGTTTCGGCCCCTGTCAACGCTCGCTCAACGCGCGGAGATTATCGGCGTTGTAGAAGCTCGGCTTGTAGTGTTGGTCCGCCGACGAGTCGACCGACCACTTCGCGTCCCGTCCGGCCGCGAGCATCGAACCGTCCACGAGGTACCGGCCGTCGACGAGGTTGTATTGAGCGAATGCGAGCGTGTCGCAGCTCCCCGTTTCGTACACCGGAATGATGTAACCCTCGCGGACCTTCGAGATGTTGCCCTGCGCGTCGTAGTCCACCGCGCCGAGGTAGCTCCAGCTGTCTTCGTCGACGTAGAACAGGCGCTTGGGCGCGGTATGGCGCATCCCCTGCTTGACCGTGGCTTCCACGACCCACACGCGATGGAGTTCGTAGCGACGCTTCGCCGGGTTCACGAAGTCGGGGCCGTAGGCATCTTCAAATTTTTCCGAGAAGTCGTACATGCCGAGATCGTTGTACGTCACGACCATTTCCTTCTTGCCGAGCAGCTTCCACGAGAACCGGTCCGTCTGTCCGGAGAAGACCAGCGCTTCATCCATGTTGTACTGGTTGTCGAAGCCGATCTGCGGCGCATCGTATGCATACGACGGCATGCGACGGGTGCGGCGCTGCCCCGGGAAGTAGTAGAAGACTTCCGTCGGCTTGCCGGCGTAGGTCGTAAAGATCGCGGCCTGGCCGGCAATCGCCGCCGGGGACTTGTACGCGTAGTAGGCGTTGCCTTCGACCTGGTTGACCTTCGCGAACGTCGTGCCGGCCTTGTCGCCCCACGGCTGGTAGATCCACGCGTCGGACACGTTCTTGATCCAGTCGGACGCGCCCTTGCGCGGGGAGACGACGGTGATGATGTCGCGCATCTCGACGCCGGCGCCGCGGTAGTGCACCTTCGCGTTCCACATCACTTCCGCGCCGGTCTTGGGCGCAGGGAACGGGTAGCCGGGCAGGTGCGCATCGGCGAGTTCCGATCCGTCAGCCGACATCTTGGCGAAGCCCGCGTTGTTCTTCGTGTTCTCCGCGACGAAATCGGGGACGCCGCACGTGCGCCGGGACGGATAGACCGGCATCGTGAAGCCCTTCAGGTTCTTCAGCAGCGCAATCTGGCCCGGGTTGAGCTTGTCCGCGTACTTGTCGACATTGCTGGCGTCGATCGTATACAGCGGCTTGTCGGATTTGTATTTGAAGAAATCCGCGCGGCGCTTGCCGTAACTCCAGCCCGCCCCGACGTTGCCCACGGGAGCCCAGGCGGGAATGCCGCTCGCGGTGCCGGCGACTTCGGCGCCCGATGGCGTATGTGACGAATCCGTACCTTCCGCAAGCGCACCGGTCAAAGACATCGCGACTGCGGAAGCGATGACGGACAATTTCGCTGCCGATCGGATGAGCGAAGCAGATTTCTTGAAAGCATGAGTCTTGACCACGGCTATCTCCTTGACCTTGACCAGGTGACGTGCGCCCGCCAAAGGGTTGTGCATAGGTGAAAACGGATGAAGGTACCGATAGTCCTGCCCGTTTGTTAGCTATGCGAAATGAATGAGGGTGCGTTTTGCTTTGATTTGGTGAATCGGCGAACCCCAGGTCATTGCTGTCACGCTGGCGTTCGTGTTGTCCGGCTGCCTGACGGCGTGCCGGACGGTATGGCTGATACCTGCAGCTATTGGGCGCCCGACGAAGCAGGATGCGGCTTGTCAGGCAGGACCTGCTCCGTACGCGCGCCGCTGTTGAGCGACTTCCGGCTTATGCCGGGACCGACGAGAAGTATTCAGCCGGCTGAGCGTGCCATCCTGCCCAGCGCTTCTCCCAGTAGAGGTTGTGAATCTTCTCGGAGATCGGGCCGGGGCCTTTGTGGTTGCCAAGCGGTTGGTCGTCCACTGCGCTGACGGGCATGATCCCGCCCGCCGACGACGAGGTGAATGCTTCGTCGGCCTCGCGCAGCTGGGTCGCGGTGTACTTGCCGATGTTCACCTTGATGCCGAGCTCGGCGGCGATATCGAAGACGCTCTGGCGCGTGATGCCCAGCAGGCAGCCTTCCGCGGGGGTGTAGAGCTCCCCGTTCTTGACGAAGAAGACGTTCGCACCGGCTGCCTCGGTGAGGTTGTCATGTTCGTCCACGAGAACCGCCCAGTCCTTCTCCTGCGTCATGGCTTCGAAGAGCGCGAGCTTCATGTCCATCCAGTGGAAGTTCTTCGCCGTGGGATCGACCGCCTTCGCGGAAATGCGGTTGTACCGCTTGCTGATCAGCAGGTTCGAGCCGCGCGTGCGGACCTCGTCGTCGGCCTGGAAGAAGAACGGCACGGCAAACGCGAACATCGCGTTCTTCATTGCGCTGCGGTCGCGGCGGTCGACGCTCAGCGGGCCGCGGGTGACGCACCACCAGACATACGCGTCCTTCAGGCCGGCGTTGCGCACGAGATTGTGGAGAATTTCCCGGACCTGGTCGCGATTGAACGGATTCTCGAGGAAGAACTTCGCCGACGACTCTTCCATGCGCGCGAGGTGATCGTCGAGCCGAAAGAAGTTGCCGCGGGAGACGGTGACGACATCGTAGGCCGCGTCGGCATGCAGGAATCCCGCGTCGACGAGCGGGACGGTCGCTTCGGTGATGGGGACGTATTTCCCGTCACAGAAGGCACTGCCGTCTTCATAGCGGGGTTCATGCGGAGCGCGAGCATGCAGCGGGTTCTCGTGCATGATCTGCTGGACTTGAATGATTGCCATGGTAATTACCCTTCGCTCCCGAGGGAGAGTTGTCGTTCGATGTTGACGTCAAAAGCGACCGGATCGCGGTGCGCTTCTTTGCGGATTGCTTACTGCCTGCCGATCCGGCGTGAAGTCTGCCATATGACTTGATCAAATGACCGTGTAGTAGAAAGTATTGCTCGAAAAATTCCTTGTCGATGAAGGTTAACCCTCTGTGATGCGTGGCTGGATACTCGAGCGGCGAGCAGACCCGTGTTTGCCGGCCGTGATGGTCGAATGTCCGTTCCGGTAGACCAAACCGATCCGCCTGAGGAAAGTGGCTTCGGCGTGGTGCGCGCTTCGCCGGAAGCCGACTCGTGGTCCCGTCTCCATCATCATCCGGTCACACCCACTGCAGATGCTTTGTAGCAGCATGACTGTTCGTTTCCTGAAGCGTCTTCCTTCGGCGTGCCGGTGGCAATACTGATTATTACTGAGTCGCGTGACTTGGCCAAATGATCAAAAAAGACGATAGTATGAATCTTCCCGGGCGATCCAGAAGGCTGAAGACTCGCCCTCGATACCAACTGACATGGAGCGAGCAGATGCCGATTTTCGAAGCAGACCATCTCCGCAGGGCGTTCATTGGCGGCCGCTGGGTGGAGCCGGTGAACGGTGGCATTGAGCACGACATCATCAATCCGGCGACCGGCGAAGTCTCCGGCGTGTTGCTGTTCTCTGATGAAGCCGATGTGAACCTGGCCGCGGAGGCGGCGCGCGACGCCTTCGCGGCATTCTCGAGCACGCCCCTCGTCGAGCGGCTCGCGCTGCTCGAGCGCGTGATCGGCGTATACACCGAGCGGTTGCAGGATATGGCGGACGCCATCACGCTCGAGATGGGTGCGCCGATGGACGCCATTTCTCGCCCGCTTCAGGCGGCGTTGGGGCTCTGGCACCTCCATACGACCCTGGAAGTTGCGAAGCAGTATCCGTTCGAACGAACCCAGGGCACGTCGCGGATCGTGAAGGAGCCGGTAGGGGTGTGCGGGTTGATTACACCGTGGAACTGGCCGATGAACCAGGTCATGTGCAAGGTGGCGCCGGCGCTGGTGGCGGGTTGCACGATCGTGTTGAAGCCGAGTCAGAATGCGCCGTATTCAGCCATCGTTCTCGCCGAGATCCTCGAGAAGGCCGGCGTCCCTCCCGGCGTATTCAATCTCGTGCAGGGCTCCGGGCAGCGCCTGGGCAGGGCAATCGCGTCCAGCCCGCTCTTCGACATGGTGTCGCTGACGGGTTCGACGAGCGCGGGCGTGGAGGTCGCTCAGGCCGCCGCGACGACGATCAAGCGGGTGACGCTGGAGCTGGGCGGAAAGTCGGCGAACATCATTCTGGACAGCGAAAACTTTCAGCAGGGCGTCACGCATGGCGTGCTCCAGATGATGGCCAACTCCGGCCAGACGTGCACCGCGCCCTCGCGCATGCTGGTGCCGGCGCATCGGCTCGAGGAGGCGGAGCAGATCGCAGTTGCCGCATGCGGGCAGGTCGTCGTCGGCGATCCGCGCGATCCCGGTACGACCATGGGGCCGATGGCGAACCAGCGCCAGCATCGAAAGGTGCAGGAGATGATCCAGACGGGGATCGACGAAGGTGCGGTGCTCGTGTCGGGTGGGCTCGGCAATCCCGCCGGGCTTGAACGAGGCTACTACGTCAAGCCGACGGTCTTCAGCCGCGTGAACAATCGCATGAAGATCGCAACCGAGGAGATTTTCGGCCCCGTCTTGGTGATCATCCCCTATCAGGACGAATCGGACGCTGTCGCCATTGCCAACGACTCGCCGTACGGATTGTCCGGCTACGTCTATGGCGACTCGATCGAACAGTCGGAGCGAGTCGCCAGAAAGTTGCGGACCGGGATGGTGCATCTGAACGGCGCACCCGTCGATATCGCGGCGCCGTTCGGTGGGTACAAGCAGTCCGGTAACGGGCGAGAGTGGGGTTACGCCGGCATCGAGGAGTTCCTGGAGACGAAGTCGATGTTCGGCGCGGCGCCGGGCGCCGCCAGCTAGCGGGAATCGACGACGGGCGCCCGGCGGTCCGCGGACGTCCGTCTACGGAAAGGCGGCAAGATCGAAGCCAGCCATGAGGCGTCGTGCGGATGGGCTTCGTCGTGTTGCCGGCGATGGGTGCAATGACATGCCGCGGCGACGCTCAAGCCTGTACCGTCGAGTTCGAGAGGGAGGTGGCAAACGCCTCCAGCGCTGAGCTTGCGCTGTCCAGGTTCGCCCTGAGCTGGCGCATATTCGTGTCTCCGTGCCAACTGTTCAGCAATCCGTCGATCAGGATGATGCTCATTCTGGCGATGGATTCGATCGCGTCATGGTTGACTTGCGGCGCGCACTTGCCGAGGTAAGCGATCGTTCGCTCGATGGTCTGGACATAGGTTTTCAACGCGAACTCGGGGCGATGACGCTCGGCCCACTGGATCAGTTCAGACTGTGCCCGGGCGTACGAAGGATGCTGCACGAGCCATTCGACCATCTTGCGCAGCTGCCATCCGGCGAGTTCGCCGAAAGAATGAAATTCCTTGTCAGCGGGGGCATTCGCCGCGAGAAGGTCGAACAGGGATTCGTAAACCGCGTCGAACAGATCGTCCTTGGTATGGAATACATAATGCAGCGACGCCAGGGGGCAGCTTGCGGCTTCAGCGATTCGCCGCGTGGTAGCTCCAGCGACGCCGTGCGCGGCGATGACTTCAACGGCAGCGTCAACAAAATCTTGTCGCCGCAACGCAGCGCGAACTCTTGTCATTGGTAAACTCCGGTACCCGAAAATCCTCTTCCGTTCACGTCAGACACAGGTGTAGTGTTTATCCGTGATACATGGTCAAGTGACCATAACGCTCGTGAATTATGTCGGCTTCTTGAAAGTTTGTCCATGAATGGGCCGGGCCACGGGTGCCCTGAATCTTCAGTTCGCTTGTTTCAGCTGATTCTGGAAAATGCGATCGGTTGACTTGATCATTTGATCGGTCAACGTTAAGCAGACAGAGAGGCGCTGTCGATGGAGGTAAACCCGTGAGCGCGAGCACTGCGACGTAAGACCGGGGGCTGCCTGTCGGGAGCGTCGGGTTTCCGTGCGAATGGAAGCAAGGTGCTTGGCTGCAGCCGGTGTGGATTCTCGGTGGTGCCGGTTACTTCACGTCGCACGTGTCGCGGTCGAACGCGAACGAGGGTTCCTGAAAGCACCTTCGAGCAGAGCGTGTGCGCAGGGCGGCGCATGGTTGAGATTGCAACGTCATGCGCCGCGAGCCGTGCGGTCATTTGAAGCGGCGACGCTGCCGCTGTGAGGGCACCGGGGGGCCTGTGCCTCCGCGCAGGTGGCAGCGGTTCAGTGCTTCCGTACTGACTTGCGAGGGGGCTTGGCGGCAGGGCGGGCATCCGACAGTGTCGCCGCGTAGGCGGCCAGCATCTTGCAGGCGTGGTCGACATCGACGGCCAGACGCTTCGAATCTTCCTGGGCAAACCACGAGAAGAGCAGGCCGTCGATCAGGACGATGGTCAGCCGCGCGATGGCGTCCAGCGCCTTGGCATCTGCACGGGGCTCGGCGGTGGCCAGGTTGCTGCGGGCACCTTCCTGGGAGATGCGAAGGGCGCCGACGGCCATGTCGGGCTGATGCCTGAGCGCCCATGTGTACAACTCCGACTGGGTCTTCGCGTAGGTCGGGTTGGCTTCGAACCAGGTCATGACGGAGCGCAGGTTGAACTCCGCCAGGTCCGACAGGGTGCCGTGCTCCGGAGCCTCGGGGCTATCCGAGCGGATCAGGTCGATCAGTGACTCGTAGACGGCGAACAACAGCTCGTCCTTTGAGTGAAAGACGTAGTGCAGGGAAGCCAGTGGGCATCCTGCAGCCTCGGCGATGCGGCGGGTCGTGGCACCCTTCACACCGTGCTCGGCAATCACCGCGACAGTCGCCGCCACGAGGTCCTGGCGGCGGACTTCAGCCCGTACTCTCTGCATAGGCCAGCGCTCCGTTTTGTGTCTTCGTCCAAAGGCGCTACCCGTGCAGGGTAGTCGAATCCTCGGATATTAGCATGACGATGGGCGGCATTTCGCCAGCAATGTGAGGCATTGGCCTGCCCGGATGTTGCGCCGCCATGGCGGCGTGAGAAATGCCGTTCGCAGGTACGTGCCGGGCATGGTGATGGCGTCGCTGCGTCGCGACGCCGGACGAACATCACGACGGCGAGGCGATTCGGCGGCAGGCTTCGCGAACCTGGAGGCGGACTCGCTCATCGTGGATCGGCCCGGCGCATCAAGGGGTGCGCCGCTCGTCGAGCGGCGCTTGCGGTTCTGCTTCGACGAGGCTGTTTCGCAGATGCGCAGGTACGGTGACCATCGCACGTGCACGGTTAAGCAGCCGTGCGTGTCCTGGAAGGACGTCACTGCATTGGCTCGTACGGTGCCGTCATGACGAAGCTAATGGAAACTCCGTATTCCCAATGTCCTGTCGAAGCATAAGACTCGTGCCTGTAGATTCGTGGTCATTTGATCAAGTCAACTTGTCTGCACCGCTATCGTGACGCTGAGCATCACTTGGTGCGGCGGATTCCCCGTGCCGGGGCATGCGTATCACCACCGGCCGCGTCAGCCGCACTTCACGGCGGGCGAACACTCGGATCCGATTGGCATACGGCTTGCTTGATAGTCGTATGACCCAGTCAAATGATTCGAGTGGTTGACTTGAATGAAGGATATTTCTCGGTAGTGTGGTCAACGACAACGATAGGGAATACGAATGAGCAACGTGATTGCTGTCTTGGGCCTGGGGGTGATGGGGTCTGCCATTGCCGCTTCCCTGGTTGACGATGGCGCGGAAGTCGTCGTCTGGAACAGGAAGGCGGAAAAGGCGCAGCGTCTGCGCGAGCTGGGAGCCCGGGTTGCCGAGCATGCCACTGCGGCCTGCGATCAGGCAGACGTCATCGTCGTCGTGACTGCAACGCCGATTGACCTCGCGGCGGATTTTGAAGAACTGGGCGAGCGCCTGAAAGGGAAAACGGTGGTCAATCTGGCTACGGGGCGCCCGTCCGAGGTCCTGAAGCTGGCTCAAATCGTGAGTGGCGCCGGAGCCAAATTCATCAGTGGAACAATCCAGTGCTTCCCGCCGGATATCGGCCGAGAGAGCGCGGTCATCCTTTTCGGTGGCGACGAGAAGATCTGGAACGAAGTTGAGCCTCTGCTTCGAAAGATCGCGCCGCAATCCACCTACGTCAGCACACGACCCGATGTGCCGAACGTGCTCGATGCCGGGTTGACGGGCACCTTCGTTTTTGGTGCCGGCGCAGCGTTCCTGGAAGGTCTCAGGTTCGTGGTGAATTCCGGTGTTTCGATCGACGAGATTCGCGACCTGATTCCAACCTATATCGCCGGGCAGACGCACTTCATCGAAGGTCTGTTCGAATCCGTGGCGGCTTCCGACTATCAACCACGAGGCGCAGACCTGGACATCTACGCGCGAGCGACCGGGTTGTTCCAGCAGGCGCACGAAGATATCGGGCAGCCGCCGCGAGTTCTGAAGGCGCTGCGCGAGCGCATCCTGTCATCCATTGCAGCAGGCAGTGGTGACCGAGGGTACGCCGCACTCTTCAATCATTGACAACCTGTTAGAGGAATCATCATGTCTTTGCAACGCCTTTCAAGTAATAGCACTCCTGACGATCTTGCCAATGCAGTCAGGCAGGATGGCGGGGCGATCGTCAAAAACTTTCTCGATTCCGATTTGCTTGCGCGAATCCAGCGTACGCTCTTCGACACGCTCGAGTCCGCTCCGAACGGAGTAGACGATTACTTCGCCGGGACACAGACGCGTCGCGTCTCGCGCCTCTTCGCGCGTACCGACTGGATGGCCGAGGTTGCGTTGCATCCGCTCTATCTGGGCGCGGCGCGCAGCATCCTGCAGACGCCGATCAAGATCTGGAGCGGCGAAAACCAGGTCGATGTCGCGCCCGATATTCAGGTGGGGGTGACGCAAGCCATCCAGATTCTGCCGGGTCAGGGCCTGCAGCCGTTGCATCGTGACGATTCCGTATGGCTCTGGCGGCATCCGAACTATGGGCGCGAGGCCCGGTTTCAGGTGATGGTGGCCGTATCGGACTTTACGGCGGAAAACGGCGCCACGCTCGTCATCCCGGGTAGCCACAAGTGGGACGACGAGCGCATGCCCAGGCAGGAGGAAGCCATTCCCGCGACCATGTCGGCTGGCGATGCGCTGTTCTTCATCGGCTCCACCTATCACGGCGGCGGGAAGAACACCAGCAATGCACCGCGCACCGGCCTGACGATGTCGTATGACCTGGCGATCCTCCGGCAGGAAGAAAACCAGTACCTCACGCTGCCCATCGAACGCGTGAAGCGCTATCCGGAAGAGCTGCAGCGCCTGCTCGGCTGGACGTACGGCACGACTTTTGCCGGCTTCGTCGAGCGTAACGGTCAAATGTCGGACCCGAACGACCTGTTGAAAATGAAGGATTTCCTCGAGGTCGGGCATTTCGATTAACGGTCGGGAGGGGTGGTGGAATCCTGGCCCGGTTTTCACGCGGAGATAGGGCGATTCCATCACCTGAAGGCATCGTAGTCGGTCGACGGGATGCTGGGGGCGGTGAAG
Source organism: Burkholderia sp. Ap-955 (assembly GCF_011753045.1). NCBI lineage: Bacteria > Pseudomonadati > Pseudomonadota > Betaproteobacteria > Burkholderiales > Burkholderiaceae > Burkholderia > Burkholderia sp. Ap-955. The sequence goes on along the minus strand of NZ_VWWH01000002.1, from coordinate 109,989 downwards.
CGCGAGCAATTTCGATATTGCGATTTTTCGGTGGGATGCAGCAGTCTTCGAAACAGTGCCAGCATGAATGCGAGCAAGAGGCGGTTCGATGCCTCGTCGCGATCTCGTATTCGTGCAAACGACAAGGAGTCGATCGTGAGTTACGAAATCAAGGGAATCCGAAGAATCGCGCTACTTTATACAGGGGCTGTGGTCTGGACTCCCACCTATCTGCTCCCATTCAGCATCGAAGAATCGATGGCCCGGTTCGGGCTGTCCGAAAGCACCGCTGGTTGGCTTGCGTCCGCGGTGCTGCTCTGTCTTTCGCTTTCCATCATCTTTTTCGGTCGTCACACGGCGACGTTGAACAAGAGAACGGGTGCGCTCGCTGCGGCAGCGCTGGCCGTTCTGTCGACGTGTGCGATGTTTTCACATAATTTCTATGTATTCGTCGCCGCGAAGCTGGTTCTCGGCGTCGCCTTGGGCGTCAGCTGTGTGTGCGCGTATGGGGTGATTGCACACGTCAAGCACCCGGAGAAGGTCGCGGCGCAAGTCGCTGTGGCGATGGCCATCATATTTTCCTGTGCGATGTACGTCGTACCGATCCTGAATGTGAAGATGGGCAGTATCGGTGTGGATGCCGTCCAGCTCGTCGTGGTCGTGGCGGCGCTGTTTTTCGGCGCGTTCATGCATCCTGCCGTCAACACAAGCGAGGAAGAGGTCGCGAAGGACGCCATCAAATCCAGTGACGTCCGAGGGATTCTGATCAGCGCATTCTTCATCTACGTCTCGCAGACGGCCCTCATGGGATTTGCCGCCGAGGTCGCCGCAACCCGGGGCGTCGAAGCGGAGCAACTCGGCATGCTGTTCATGCTCAATGCGGCCCTCCAGTTGCCGGTGGGCGTGGCGGTCAACTGGCTGGGCGATCGCTTTGGTCTGTTCAAGCCGATTGCCCTTGGACTCGCGCTGTTGATTGCATGCAGCCTGGGCATGTATTGCGTGGGCGGCAGGTGGGCGTTTCTCGTGGCAACGGCGCTCGTCAGTGCCGGCGCGACGCTGGTTGCCCCTTACATGGTGGGGGCACTTTCGCAAATGGATGCCAGCGGAAGAAGCACCGCGACCTGTGCGTCGGCAATCAATCTTGGCCTGGCCGTGGGCCCGGCGATTGCCGGCACGGTGTTCAGCGTGGCCGGTTTGCGCGCGGTCGGCTGGCTCTCCGTCGGGTTGCTGGTGGTGCCGATCTTTCTGACCAGCGTGGCGATCCGGCAGTTCAAGGCAAGACATGCCGAAGCCGCTGTCGCCTGACGTGCACGGCGAAGCTGTCAACCGAGCGTGGCCGCACTGACCGCACCGGTACCTGGGCGGCGCCAGCATGCCTGACATGCCGGAGCGGAGCAGACATCTCTCGAAAGAGCCCGTTCGCGTCGACAGGCAGCGCAAAAAACTGCCGTGAACGTGGATGACGAACGTAGCGGCAGACCCATTTCTCGACGATCGCGGAATTTTTTCATGGAACTCAAGTTCTATCTTTATTGCCTGGCCGATCTCGCGTTGATCGTGACTTCGTTCATATGTGGCGTGAAGTACTTCGGGAAGCGCAACGGCCTCCTCGGATTCGAGTCGCTGGTCGTGACGTTCTCGGCAACGAATTTGATGATCAATGCCTTGACCGGCAAGGCGATCTTTTTAAATATCTCGCTTTTCTGCGACGCGTTTTCAAGAGGCTTCGGCGTACCGATCATCATCGTTGCGGGCATGATGTCGGTTACGCATCGATATAAACCGTCGATTGTCGGCGACGTGTTGTATGCGGTTGGTGCACTGGTGGGGACGGTTATTTTGTGGACCGCGGATTTCATGGTTGGACCCAAGCCGTATTTCTATCTGGTGATGTGGTCTTTGTTCTCGCTTTACCTCATTTACGTCGTCAAGAAATTGGCGAATGCCGGAGAGTATCGTAATGCTGCTGGTGTGATCCTGACACTCGTATCCACGCAGATTATTGCGAGCATCTACGACTTCTATCATATCCCGGGCGACAGCGATCACATGATTTTCTATATATTCGCATTGCTGTCGTGGTCTTATATGTCGGTTTCGTTGTATTACGCCTATTGTGCGCTGGAAAGGGTGCAGGAAAAGGAAGGGAATCTGCTTCGAGGTTATACCCTTGGCCGCCTGGAGCGAAAGCCGCAGTAATTGTCGCGTTCCTTCGGGAATGTATTTATATCTTCATCCGAGAGAACGGATATGGCTACCTTGATCGTGCGTTATCCCGCAGTAGAGGGTATGAAATTTGATCGCGAGTACTATCGTGCAACGCATATCTCGCTGGTACGGGCAGCTTGGGGAGAGTTTGGCCTGCAATCGGCGGAGATCCTGTTTCCGGCGCCGGGGCCGCAGCCCGATGCATGCGTAACCGTGTTGCGTTTCAGCGAGCAGGCCGGAATCGACGCCGCGCTGGCCTCGGCCGGAACAGCCGAGGTGGTCGGCGATGTGCCGAACTTCACCAACGTCCAGCCGGCGATCTTCCGCGCCGGCGATTGACCGAGTCGTCGACGACCGAAACCTCGTCTACGAGGGAAAGAAGGTCTGAGACAAAGTGTCCGCATGGACACATGCGCTCGGGCCTCGACGACGAAGATACAAGACCTTCGAAGCAGAATGCCGATCGGCCGCTCAGGGTTTTGACGCGGGGCGAATGCACTCGGCAATACAGCCTTCGGCCGCAGGCCGAAGGCTCATCCAACATCCGGCATCAACGCTGCACGGTGTCCAGAATGTCCAGGCGGCTCACTGCAACCGCCTTCTGCTTGATCGCGCCAAATGCCACCTCGGTCGCTTCGAGCGTACGCGCGATGTCTTCGTCGGTATGGCTTGCCGTGAAGAACATGTTGTGCCACGGGTGGAGATAGGCGCCATTCTTGATGACTTCCGACGTCCACGCCCGGCCGCGCGACACGAGCTCGTCGTCACCCGCGAACAGCATCTGGGGCATGACGCTCGGCCCGGTCTGCTTGAGTTCGAAGCCATGCCGCTCGGCTTGCTCGGCGATGCCGGCGCGCAGCTTGTCCGCCAACCGCTTCGTGTGTTCGAGGTAGTCCGTTTCTCGTACCAGGCGCAGCGTTTCGATGGCCGCGGCCATCGGCACGGCCGAGAGCCAGTAGGAGCCCGTGACGAAAATGTTCGTCGCGGCCTCTCGTGCCTTGTCCGAACCGAGCACCGCCGCGATCGCATAGCCGCCGCCGATGGCCTTGCCCCAGCAGCTGAGGTCCGGGTGCACACCCCAGTCCGACCACGAGCAATCACGCGACAGGCGCAGCCCCGTGCGGACCTCGTCGACGACCAGAAGCGCTTCCTGCTCGTCCGCGAGGCGACGGCATTCCTTCGCGTACTCGATCGACGGGAAAAACTGATCGTAGAGCACTTCGTGCCGGAACGGCGTTGCGTAGATGGCCGCTACGTCACCGTCGACGCTCTTGACGGCGGCATTGAGGCTCTCGATATCGTTGTACTCGAAGTAGACGACGTGAGCCCGGTCTTCCTTGGTGATCCCCGTCGTATAGGGCACGTTCCACGGAGACGCACCATGGTACGTGCCGCGCGCAACGAGAATCTTGCGCTTCTCGCGATAGGCGCGCGAGATCACCATGGCCATCGACGTGGCGTCCGAGCCGTTCTTGCAGAACATCGCCCAATCTGCGTGGCTGACCTGTTGCGTGAGCGCCTCGGCAAGCTGAACCATCACCTCGCTGGGGCCCGTCGCCGTGTCGATCTTCTGCAACTGGAGGGCAGCGGCCTGCTCGATCCGCTCGTTGCCGTAGCCGAACAGGTTCGTGCCGTAGCCACACACGTAGTCGATGTACTTGTTGCCGTCGACGTCCCAGAGATGGGTACCTTTCGCTTTCGCAAAGTACAACGGGAAATCTTCCGTCAGGTACTTGACGCTCTGGTGACCGTACATCCCGCCCGGGATGACCTTTTCGGCTCTTGCGAACCACTCGTTCTTCCTTGCCAGCCTGTCCATGCTCGACTCCTTGTGAAAAATTCGTTCTGGGAATGTCAGATCCGGTATCAAGTCTCGTGACTGAGTCATATGACCAAGTATTGGAACCCCGGAATTTTGGGAAATGCTGCTTCCGAAATCTCGCGTCCCGTCGTTGGATCAACGCGCTGTCCGGCCTCGCGTCGCGAATGCAGCGTCGCTGCGTCACCCGCTTGGGCCTCTGCCGTCGCTTTTCTAGAGTTGGTCATATGACCAAGTCCAGTGTCTGCAAATGTCATCCAGACGGAAATTGGCGTTTTCCACTAGTCCCGCACGGCGGTGGCTCAACGTCTCGCTCGGCATGCCATGGCGATGGGGGAGGCGAGTCGAGCAGCGGCAATTCGTCGGCGTGTGCTGTGCGACGTCGCTATCTGATCTGCATAAAGACAATCCCCGCTCAACCTTCGAGCAGGGATGCAGGGCGATCAAGGTGGGGATGCTGACTGGGGGCGGCGGTGTACTTCTGCCAGAAGGTTTCGCAGCCGGAAAGCGTGGTGTGTACGGGCGTGTTCAGACGCACGATGCACGCATGGCAGGGGCAGACTGATCGACGCAGTCGGAAGTATCCGCAGCGCGCGGGCCCGCGCGTCCTCGATGCATGGACCCACTAACCGTCGGGCCGGTTCGAGACAGAAAGCCGCCGATCGAAGTGCGAGCCATGCGCTACGCGGATCGTGTTCGATACGATCCGCACGCAAGGCAACGCCGGCATGCTCGATCTTTCCAGGTGGAGCTATTGGCTCGAGTCGTAATGCTCGATATGGTAGAGGACCATGAATCCCGGGCTTAATACAAGAAGGAGCCCGGCAACGAGAGAGATTGCGACAAATAAACGCTTCACCATGATCACGCTCCTGAGTTGGATGAGGTGCAATAGAAAGTCGATTCTTGGCGTTGGGCGAACTGGTGAGCGACCTGGTCGTCGGTCACGGTCGCAACGCGATTCGTCAGGTCGATCTTCATGGGGTGTCTCGCTGGTGGCGATGCTGTCGTGGCCCGCGCACGTGCATCAGGGAATCCGGGGGAGGGGATCAACCCTCCCGGACCGATGCGTGCGCCCGTTCGCGGCTCAGAGGCCGAGGTGCGTGGCGATATCGTCGTAGTCGACTTGCCACAGGCCCGGCGTGCCGGCGGGATATTGCGAGCGGAAGCCGATGATTCGCTGAACGCGTTTCGACAGGCGTCGCACGGTGTCCATCTCGACGATGAACGGATACGCTTCCTCCGGCGTCAGGTAGGACGGTTGCATCGGAATCGTGAGCCCGCGTCGGCGCTCATTCTTCGTCACGTTCGCGCCGCCACCGTGGATCACCTTGCCGCTGAACAGCAACGCGTCGCCGGCGTCCATCTCGGCGGGAATGGTCATGTCGGGCGTGCCCTTGCTGTCGAAGTAGTCCTCGTCCCAGTTCTGGCTCCCCGGAATAATTCGGGTGGCACCGTTTTCCTCGGTGAAGCGCGTCAGGGCAATCATGAGATTGGTGAACACCGTCGGCCCGTTGACTCCGAGCGCACACAGGGGCGGAAAATTGCCGACATCGCGATGCAGCATCTGTGCCGTGTTGCCCGGGCCGATGTCGATGACCTGCGCGGTCGAAAGCCACCAGTCGCCGGACTCTTCACGGTAGAGCACCTCGCCGAGTTCATGAAAGAGATCGTCGTCCAGCACGTCTCCGAAAGTCTTGCTGTGCGTGACCATGTTCGTCAGGCGCTTCGTATAGGTGCCGTGGAATTCCTTGATCAGTTCGTTATCGTGCGACGACCCCTCGCGAAGCCGCTCGAGCGGAGCATCGACCTCACGGTTGATGTTCGCGACCTGCTCCTGGGTCAGATAGTTCTTGATCCGGACTCCACCGTATTGATTCATGAGCGACACGATTTCTTGCGCGCTGGTCTGCTTGGGGACGGTAGGGAGGGAGCCCTGAATGTTCTGAATATTTGCGTTCATGTTTGCCTCAAAGTTGCGTGGACGGGTAAATCAGACGCGGCATCACGTTCTGATTCGGGTGTGATCCAGACATCAAGTCGAGTTTTTGACTGAGTCATTTGACTGCATATACCTTCGCCATCTGCCATACGTTGCTTTCACGCCAGTTGACGGAACGCGCACGTTGTTCCCGACGTTGTCGCGACCTCCGGGTGGTTCAGTACCTGTTTCCAGATCCAGAGGCGACGGACATGGCGCCATTCACCAGGGTTTCCGCTGAGCTGCCGTATTCGTGACGAATCAGGTCAATTGACCAAGTCGTATGATCGAGGAAGTTAACATGGCGTTTTTCGACGGTCGATCATGGTTAACCCGTCGCGTTTGAATGGTGTAGAAAGTTGCCGGACGTGTGTCACGCCTGTACCGAATCGAACGCGCATCGTTGGTGATGGGCCCGGACTCGCTGCGCGGGAACGCTATCGTCACAAATATCGGGAACGAGCCGGTTTTGACTCAAGCCGATGGTCGAGCGGCTCAATGCGTGATACTCGATTTTAAAAAGTGGCTTGTACTGTTTTGAGCAGACATGCTCGGAGGCGGCTCATGGTGTTGCTTTAACATCCTCTGCAAAATAGGAGCGGCGCGAGCCAGGCGATCGGGCACGCAAGTTGCTCGCTCGTCGAAAGCGCCCACGCACGAAGCGAGCCATCCATCCCGTGCCCGGTCGGGCGCACACGACCGGACCTCGGCCGATCCGCGGACGATTTTTCAAGCGCTTGTCAATTCTGTCCCGACATCGCGGCGCGTTACGTCTTCTGCAAGATGAAGCGCCGTGAGATGTGCAAACGCCATTGCGCGAAGGCATGCCGGTATTTTCACGGCGGCTCGCATGCTGAGCCAGGCACGGAAATCGCTCCGGTCCGCCAACGAACGCTGCACGACGCATGTCTGTCGTTCAGATCGCCTGCTCGAGAGGCGCTTCACTCAGCGATTTCGCGATCTATTGTCATGAGGGCAACGCCATGCACACATTCACGAACTGGAGCCCATTGGTCTCGCTGATCGCCGGGATTCTCATTCTGGTGGTACCGCGCCTGCTGAACTACATCGTTGCAATCTACCTGATCGTCATTGGACTGCTCGGGCTTTTCGGCGGACATTTCCACTGACGCGCCGCATCGGAGTCTAGATAGGTTCGACGCGTACCTCGACTGAATCCCGGGGCACCGTCAATCGCGTGCGGCCAAGCAGTGCGTCCGCGGGCGCGGTGCCGTCCGGGTTCAACGGCTTCACCTTGTTGAACGTGACGGAAAAGTATTCCGGTGTGACGATGGCCGACGCATAACCCTGCGCGTCGTGGTCGGCGTGGCACAGATCGGGGTTGTTCGCCATCAGGAAGCGGTCGAGTCTGGCCGGGGTCGCCGCGATCGACGCGAGTGGTGTACCGTTCCACGCGGCTTTCAGGTAGGAATAGAAGGACATGCTGCTGATGCCGGCGCAGACGAAATCGACGATGACCGGCACCCCCGTCGCGGGATCGGGATCGTCCCGCACGACGCCGCCCTGAAAGGCATGCAGGTCCCCGGTGATCGCGACGACGTTACGGATCCCGTGCTCCCTCAAGTAAGCGAGCAGTTCGTGCTTGTGCGCGGGATAGCCGTCCCATGCGTCGCAATCCACCACGAGGCGGGCCGCCGGTGTCCCGGGTGCGCCTGGCATCACGAACCACAGACGGTTCAACATCACTTCGTTGCCCCATACCTTCCAGGTTGCCGGCGAGTCCTTCATCAAGGTTTTCCACCATCGTGTCTGTTCCGGACCGAGGATCGACGGCGGGCGGCCGAACTGCCGGGTGTCGCGCGCCTCGTCACGTTGCAGCATGTCCTGCTTGACGAAGTAGCGCGAGCCGGCCGCGTCGTCCCCATGCACCGGGTCGTGCCCGTGCGCACGTGCGATAGCGGCTTCGCTCACGACGTGGTCGTCGCGATACAGCCGCTCGTCCGTCATCACCAGATGCATCAGCATGCCGAAACGAAAATCGCGGTAGATGCGAATGTTCGTGTACGCCGGATTGTCCGGCTCGAAGCGCACATCGTCCCAATCCACCGGCATGTACTCCGCCCACGCGCGACTGGCGCTGCGCCGCCGCGCGGTTTCCTGCCGCTCCTCGTTGGTGTAGACCTGATGGTCCTGCCAGCAGTCGTCGGAAAATTCGTGGTCGTCCCAGATCGCAATCATCGGCAGGCGCTGGTGCAGCGTCTGCAGGCGCGGATCGGTCCGATAGGTGCGATAGAGCGTCCGGTAGTCTTCGAGCGTCTCGGCATACGCGCGGCCGTCCGCGAGCAGCTTGCCGCCGTTCAGGTGCAGCGGATGATGCGCCGGTTCGGCACGGCCGGGGGGAGAGGTTCCGACCGTTTCATAGATGTAGTCGCCCACGTGCACGACGAAATCGAGGTCGCGCTCGTCGGCCAGCAGCGTCATCGCTTGCCAGTGGTTGACGCTCCAGTCCTGGCAGGTGAGCCACGCGAAGCGAACCTGTTCGTTGGCCTCGTTTGCCGCCGGCGCCGTGCGCGCGACACCCGTCATGCTGACGTCGTCGCCGGCGATGAATCGGTAGTGGTAGGCGGTCTTCGGCGAGAGCGCCGTCACCTTCGCGCGCACGGTGAAGTCGTAGGTGGCCAGCGCCCGCAACGGGACGCTGGCGACGAGCGTCGAGAAATCCGCCAGCGTCGACACTTCGAGTCGCAGCGGTACCGCGCGCGCGGCGCCTTTTCCATCGTGCTGCACGCCGCCGGATACCGGAACGCATCGCGTCCAGAACACGATGGAGCGATCGCGCGGATCACCGCTTGCTACACCTTGCGGGAATCGATGGAGGTTCTTGCGCACCGGGCTGCCCGGCAGGGCCGCCGGTGAAACGTCGTGCGTGACGGCGACGGTTGCAGCCGCAATGGTAAAAAAAGCCGACGACTTGAGGAAATGGCGACGATCCATTGATCCTCCCGATCGACATCCCACGAATGCGGAAGCGCTGCAGCAGGCACCCGCTTCTCGCGCCGGACAAGCTTGCCACTGCCCCCGCCGCGCGCGGCAGGGGAGCAGTCGATCCGGAACGTTACTGCGAAGATCGACGACTGAAAAGTCGTGCGAACCCCATTTTCGAATTCCCGGCACGCCATCTGGCGGAAGGCTCCTATATTCAGGAACGAGGCTCTGTATTCAGGAACGCGCATTGCTGGATACCGGGCAGCAAACTCGGGGAGTGAGCAATGCACATCGGCCACAGCGTCGGCAAGGCGGCCGCGTGGCTCGTCGTGAGCGTCGCCCTGGCGCTTGCCGCGCTGGTGATCGTCATCGTGACGTTCGACTGGAATCGAGCCCGGCCCTGGATCGACGACAAGGTGTCGGACGCGATCGGACGGCAGTTCGCCATCAACGGCGACCTGCATGTCGGGTGGCGTCGGCCGGCGAGCGAGCACGGCTGGCGCGCATGGGTGCCCTGGCCACGATTCGTCGCACGCAATGTCACGATCTCCAACCCCGACTGGGCGCGCACGCAGTATTTCGTCACGCTGGACGCGATCAGTTTCGAGGTCGAGGCGCTGCCGCTGATGGCGCGCCGCATCGTGATTCCGGCCATCGACCTGGTCAATCCGTCCGTCGACCTCGAACGCCTGAAGGACGGGCGAGTCAACTGGACGTTCAAGTTCAAGCAGCCCGCTCAGCCGGGCCGATGGACGCTCGACCTGCATGAGATCGCGTTTGCCCAAGGCAATCTCGGCTACTACGACCAGCAGAAGCAGTTCGATCTGAGCGCGGTGATCGATACGCTCGGCCAGCCGATCCCGTTCGGCGCGGTGATGAAACAGCAGGAGGCGTTGGCGCACCACGAATCGGCAAAGGCAGTCGGGCCGGCGGGTCAAAAGAAGCTCGCGGCCCAGGCCCACGCCGGTTCGGCGCAAACGGTGGTTCCGGCGTCGGGTGCCGAAGCGGCGTCACGCGCATCGGCGGCGGCTTCGCAAGCGTTGGCCGCTGCTTCGCATGCGGCAGCGACGACATCAGGCACCGCAATCGCCCCGGCTGCATCAGGGCCGGCCGCGGTATCGAACGCCCCCGCAGCTGCCGCACCGGGTGCGGCGGCCTCGGCGGCCTCGGGTGCGTCGGCGGGTGCGGCGCCCGCGGCCTCCACCGGTGTCGGCACTTACACGATTGGCTGGACCGTCAAGGGGACCTACAAGAAGGGCAAGGTCGCCGGCACGGGCAAGATCGGCAACTTGCTGGACGTGCGGGGCGCGCAACGCCCGTTTCCGGTACAGGCCGATCTGCGCTTTGGCGATACGCACCTGGCGCTCGTCGGCACGCTGACGGACCCGTCTCACCTGGCCGCGGTCGATCTCCGGCTGTGGCTTGCGGGCACCAGCATGGCCAAGCTGTATGACGTCACGGGCATCACGCTGCCCGAAACCTCACCCTATGCGACCGACGGCCGGCTGGTCGGCCAGTTCCGGGCGTCAGGCAACGTCTTCAAGTACGAGAACTTCACGGGACGCGTCGGCGGTAGCGATCTCGGCGGCACGCTGGTGTACGTGTCGCGCGAACCGAGGCCGTTGTTGTCCGGTACGCTGGAGTCGAGGCTGCTGCAGTTCTCCGACCTTGCGCCGCTCATCGGCGCCGACACGAATGCCAGCAAGGCGCGGCGGGGTGCCGCGGCCACACAGCCCGCGAACAAGGCGTTGCCGGTCGAGACATTTCGCACGGAACGCTGGAAAAAGATCGACGCCGACGTTCGATTCACCGGCCGGCGCATCGTCAAGACCGCGAGCCTGCCGATCACCGACCTGTCGACCCATCTCGTGATGCATGACGGTGTGCTGACGCTCAACCCGCTGAACTTCGGTGTCGCGGGCGGGACGCTTGCGTCGAACATCCACCTGGACGGCAGCGGCGTGCCGCTCAAAGGGCGGTTCTCGCTGCAGGCACGGCATCTGAAACTCAAGCAACTGTTCCCGACCTTCCCGGTGATGCAAACGGCGCTCGGCGAGATCAACGGCGATGCCGCGTTATCGGCCACCGGCAATTCGCCGGCGGCGCTCGCCGCGACTTCCAACGGGGAAGTGAAGACACTGGTGACCGACGGCACGGTGAGCCTCTTGCTGATGGAAGCCGCGGGGCTGAACGTCGCCAACGTGGTGTACGAGAAACTGTTTGGCACACGCGACGTCAAGATCAACTGCGGCGTGGCCGACTTCGTGGTCACCAACGGCGTGCTCGACTCGCGCGTATTCGCGCTCGACACCGAGGACGCGGTGATCGTAATGGACGGCAACGTGAACCTGCGGGACGAGACCATGAACCTGACGATCCATCCTCATACCAAGGGATTCCGGGTGATATCGCTACGTTCGCCGCTGTACGTCACTGGATCCTTCAAGCAACCGCACGTCGGGGTGAAGGCGGGGGCACTGATCGCGCGTGGCGGTGCCGCGGTCGGGCTGGGCTTGCTGAATCCGCTCGCCAGTCTGCTCGCGTTGCTGCAGCCGGGCCGCAGCCGCCCGTTGCCGTGCGGGCAGATGCTGGCCGACATGGAGCGGCGCCCGGTTGCGCCACCGCCGGGCGTCCGACAGAAGACGAAGGCGGCGCCGGCGTACATGAATGCGCCGGCGGCGGCTTCTGCAGCTTCCGCGCCGGCGGGTGCCGAACCCCGGCATGCGAAGTAAGTGAAGGACCGACGCTCGTCGGCCTGGCAGCCTAGACGGCCCCGGCAAAGGTGCGGCGCAAGCCGACCGCGGCTTCCCATTGCGCGCCAATTGCCGTTTCCAGCGCGTCGCGAGAGCGCAGGTGCGCGTGGCGCGCGGCGAGCACATCGCTCATGTCGGCCTGGCCTGCGTCATACAGTCTGGCCGCATTGCGTGCGGCGACCTTGCCGGCTGCCTCGGCGCGCTGCCACTCCTGCATCGAGCGATCCGATGCGGACCATCGGGCCAGGCTCGTCTCGACGTCGACGAGCGCCGCCAGCATGGCCTTTTCGTATTCGGCCATCGCTTCCTGCGCGCGCGCATCGTGCACCGCGACGTTGGCGCGAATCCGACCACCGTCGATGATGGGCAGCGTCACCGACACGCCATAGCCGACCGCCACGCGAGGCGCGGCGCCATCGCCGACCGCGGCCAGCCTTTCCTTCGTCCCTGCCCACTCGATCTGGAGCCGCGGATACACCTCTTTCCGGGCGGCGCCGGCACGTGCGAGCGCGGCGTCGAGTGCACGCGCCTGACGCTGCACGTCGGGCCTGCGCTCGAGCAGCGTGGCGGGCAACACCGTCGCGGGCGGCGCGGGCAGTGCGGCCGGCACGGCTTGCGCGCCGAGCTCGGGCGCCTGGGGGCTGCCGACGAGCAGCGCGAGCTGATGCAAGCGCACCCGGTGTTCGCCGTCGAGCTGGGCAAGCGACGCCTGTTCCTGCGCCAGTTCGGCACGCCAGCGTTCGACATCCAGCGCCGTCACCTGGCCCGCGGCGAATTTGCGCGCCGCCACGACCGCCTGCCTTTGCGCAACCTCGAGCGCCTCGCGCTTGAGCGCGGAGCGCCGCTCCAGCGTGCGCAATTCGAAGTAGGCGGTACTGACGTCCGCGGCCAGCGCGATGCGGGCCGCGCGGAGCGCCTCGCGAGCGACATCGCTGTCGGACCGTGCGGCGTCCACCAGCAATGCACCGCGCCCGAACAGATCGACTTCCCACGCGGCACGCAAGCCGACGCCGCTGCGCTCCGCACGCGGCTCGAGGCTGTTTTCGCGCCCGCGCTCGCCGCGGGCCATCGCATCCAGCCGCGGGCGGCGCTCCGCCTCGGCGCTGTCGCCGAGCGCGCGCGCCTGCGCGAGGCGCGCCGCGGCGACCTTCAGGTCGCGATTGGCATCGAGCGCGCTGTCCACCAGGCGATCGAGCACCGGATCGCCAAAATCACGCCACCACGCGTCGCCGACGGTGCCCTGATTCCCGGGCAATGTCTCGGCCCATTGCGAGGGCGCCGCAACGGCGGGCGTCGTGGCAACTTGGCTGGGCGGGGCGATCGCACAGCCGCCGAATGCGAGTGTCGCGGCAAGGGCAAGACAGGTCAGCGCTCGGTGTGCGGAAGCGGGGCGGGAAACAACGGTCGTCATGGGTTTGCCTTGAGTCTTGACATGGAGTTCGTGAAACTATACTGTACGTATAGTGTAGTTTCAATCCCAAGGAGATGCACCATGTCGACTTCCGAGCGACGAGCCGGCCGCAGCAGTTCGCGCGACCGTCTTCTCGATGCCGCGGCCGAGCTCGTGGCCAGCCAGGGTATCCAGAACCTGACCATTGAAGCCGTGGCCGCTGCCGCGAAGGTCACGAAAGCAGGCCTTGTCTACCATTTCAAAACCCGCGACGACTTGCTGGCTGCGCTGATCGAGCGGGTGGTCGGCGAACTGGACATGCTGGAGCTGCGGGCGAATGAGGCGCGTGAGGCGGACGATTCCGCGAAGCCGCTGAAGTCGTCGCTGGCCGAGCTGTCGAAGCTGACCTTCGACATGCCGGAAGACCGCCGCCTGCTGCTTGCCAACCTGCTGGCGGCCACTTCGCTGTATCCGCATCTGGCCGGTCCCGTGCGGGATTTCTTCTCGCGCAGCTATGCACGGGTTGCGCAGAGCGGCCCCGATGCGGGGCAGGTGCTCGCGTTGGTCGTCGCCCTCGACGGCATCGCCCTGCTCGAAGTGCTCAATCTGCACCGGTTTACGCCAGAGCAGCGTCAAGTGTTGCGCGACACGCTGGAAAGCGCGATTCGCAAGCTTTCCTGAGCTCCCTCATTCATTTCGAAGGTTTTACGATGCATTCCCGTTCCATGCCTCAAGCGGGCAGGCTGGTGCTCTGCGCGATCATTTCGGCAACGCTGCTGTCGGCATGTCACCCATCCGCCGCGCCTGTTGCCGACGTACCGCGGCCGGTCAAGGTCGAAGTGGCCGGCGGTGCCGGCCAGGCGCATGCCGACACCTTCGTCGCGACGCTTCGCGCACGCCAGCGCACCGACCTCGGCTTCGAGTCGTCGGGCCGCGTCGTCGCGATGCTGGTCGACGTGGGCGATCGCGTCCGGGCCGGGCAGGTGCTCGCACGACTGGACGAGGCGCCGGCACGCTGGCGGCTCGACAAGGCGACGGCCGATCGTGCCGCCGCCGCCGCGACCCTGGCCGAGCGTCGCACCCACCTGCGTCAGCAGGAGGAACTCGCCCGCGACGGAATCATTTCCGCGCCCGCGTTGCAGGCCGCACAGGCGTCGCATCAGCAGGCCGCGAGCCAGCTGGGTGTCGCGGAGGCCGCGGTGGCGAGCGCCCGGCGCGATCTCGCGTTCACGCGCATCACGGCCCCGTTCGACGGCGAAATCGTGGCCCGTCAGGTCCAGCCGTTCGTGGATGTCGCCGCAGGCCAGAGCGTGCTGCAGATGGAAGCCGGCCGCGCGCTGGAAGCCGTCGTGATGCTGCCGGACACGGTCGCCGCGACGCTGTCACCCGGCGCCGAAGCCCACGCGGTCAGCGGCACGGATCGCGTGACGCTGACCATGGAACGGCTGTCCGGCCGTAGCGACAACGGCTCGCTGGTGCAAGCCATCTTCCGGGTCCAGGGCACCCCTTCCGGGCTGCGCAGTGGTGGCGTGCTGTCCGTCGCGCTGCCGCGCGGCGAGGCGCATGACATCACGCTGCCGGCGACGGCCGTCATGGCCGGCACGGAAGCCGGCCGGGGCAGCGTCTTCGTCATCGACGGCGCCAGCCATACGCTGAAGCGTCGCGCGATCCGCACGGACGGGCACTTGCTCCCGGGTGGGCGCGTCGCCGTGACGCAAGGCCTGCGCGCCGGCGAGCAGGTCGTGGTCGCGGGGACGGCCGTCCTGAACGAGGGCCAGTCCGTCGTCACGTATCGGGCGCAGACCATTCTGCAGGGAGCGCGCTCGTGAAGCTGACCCAGGCCGCACTCAATTCCAGCCGGCTCACCTTCTTCGTCGCGCTGCTGATTCTCGTGACCGGCGCGTTCACCTTCCTCACGTTCCCGTCCCAGGAAGAGCCTTCCACGACCGTTCGCGACGCGCTGGTGTTCGTCGCGAACCCCGGCGTGCCGGCCGAGCGGATGGAGCAGCTCGTCGCCCGGCCGCTGGAAGAGCGCCTGCGTCAATTGAACGAACTGAAGCACGTCACGAGCACCGTGCGTGACGGCAGCGTGATCCTCCAGGTTTCGTTGCGTGAAGACGTGCATGCACTGATGCCGGTGTTGCAGCGCATGCGCGCGAAGGTCGAAGAAGCGGTGCCGCTGTTCCCGGCCGGCACGCTGCCTCCCCAGATCGACGACGACTTCGGTCGCGTGGCGATCGCGTCCATCGCGGTGACCGCGCCCGGGTTTTCGATGAGCGAGATGCGGGAACCGCTGAAGCTGCTGCGCGAAGGGCTGTATCGCGTGCCCGGCGTGCAGGGCGTCAGCTTTCATGGCCTGCAGGAGGAGCGCGTCTATATCGAATTCGACCGCGCCAGAATGGCGGGGCTGCATTTGTCCGCCGCGTCGGTCATGCAACAGCTGCAGAAGCAGAACGTCGTGCAGTCCGGCGGCCGGCTCGTGGTGTCGGGCCTGAACAGCGCGGTCGTCAGTTCCGGCGAAATCCGCTCGCTGCAGGCGCTGCAGGATTTCACGCTCACCGTGCCGCCGGCCGGCGCGCGCGCGGAGGCGACGCCGGGCACCGTGCGCCTGGGCGACATCGCCCAGGTGCAGGTCCGGCCCGTCGATCCGCCCGAGTCCGCGGCGATCTTCCGCGGCGAAGACGCGGTCGTCCTCGGCATCTCGATGCGCAAAGGCCAGAACGTCAAGGCGGTCGGCCAGGCGCTGCGCGCGCGTCTGGACGAATTGAAGCAGCAGTTGCCCGCCGGTTTTTCGCTCGACTACGTGACCTTCCAGGCGGACGTGGTCGAGCGGGAAATGGGCCGCATGAACCAGGTGATGATGGAGACGATCGTGATCGTGATGATCGTCGTCGTGCTGTTTCTCGGCTGGCGCGCCGGCGTCGTCGTGGGCGGTATCGTGCCACTGACCATCCTGGCCACGCTGCTCGTGATGCGCTCGCTGGGCATCGAACTGCACATCGTGTCGATGGCCGCGATCATCATCGCGCTGGGCTTGCTGGTCGACAACGGCATCGTGATCGCGGAGGACGTCGAACGCCGCCTCGCCGCGGGCGAGGAGCGCCGTCACGCGTGCATCGAAGCAGGCCGCACGCTCGCGATCCCGCTGTTGACGTCATCGTTGGTCATCATCTTCGCGTTCTCGCCGTTCTTCTTCGGCGACACCGCCACCAACGAATACCTGCGCCCGCTCGTGGTCGTGCTCACGCTGTCGCTGCTCGGGTCGTGGCTGCTCTGTCTGACGGTGACACCGCTGCTTTGCTATTTCTTCCTGAAATCCGGCCATCACGGCGAAGGCCAAGCGCACGAGCACGATGCCGACGCGACGGTCAAGCAAAGCCGCTTCTACGGTGCCTATGCCCGCCTGATTCGCCGCGTCCTCGACCACAAGGGGCGGTTCCTGGTCGTGATGACGGCCTTGCTGGTCGGCGCGCTCGCGATCCTGGCCACGCGTCCGGCCGGGTTCCTGCCGGCTTCCGACCGGCCGCAGTTCCAGGTCGAACTCGAGCTGCAGCCCGGGAGCGATGCACGGCTCACGCGCGACGTGGTCCGCGACCTGAGCCGTTGGCTCGACGATCGCAAGCGCAATCCCGAGGTGACGACCAGCATCGGCTATGTCGCCGACGGCGGTCCGCGTGTCGTCCTGGTGCTCAATCCGCCGCTGCCTGCGTCGCATATCGGCTACGTCACGGTCAGCGTCGCGAAGCCGCAGGATCTCGACGCCGTGATCGCACGAACCCAGGCGTGGATGACGCAACACCATCCCGAGGTGCGAACCGATGCGAAGCGTTTCTCGCGCAGCGCCCACGATGCCGGCACGGTGGCTTATCGCGTGTCCGGTCCCGACGAAGCCGTGCTGCGCGAGATCGGCGGCAAGATCCAGGCGGCGCTGCATACGCAGCCGGGCATCGTGCAGATCCACGACGACTGGGGGCCGCGCGTGCCGCGTGTCGATGTCGAGATCGACCAGAACAAGGCACGGCGCCTGGGCGTCAGCAGCGAGGACATCTCGACGGCGCTGGCCACGCGGTATACCGGCGTCAACGTGTCGGTGTTGCGAGACGGCGATACGCTGGTGCCGCTGGTCGTGCGCGGCGCGGAAGCCGAGCGCGCCCGGCCGGAAGATCTCGCCAATACGCTGATCCATCCGGCTGCGGGCGGCGCGCCGGTTCCGCTGTCCGCGGTTGCGACGGTCACGTTGAATACCGAGCCGTCGACGATTCGACGCCGCGACCTGATGCGCACGCTCACCGTGAAGGGCCGCAATGCCCACGGCACCGCGCAGCAGGCGGTCGATCAGCTCGCGCCGGCCATCGGCCGGATCGCGTTGCCGCCGGGGTACCGGATCGAGCTGGGCGCCGAAATCGAGGAGTCCGCCGAGGCCAACGTGGCGCTCAGCGAGTATTTGCCGCATGCGGTGGTCGCGATGCTGGTGCTGTTCATCTGGCAGTTCGGCTCGTTCCGCAAGCTGTTGCTGATCGTCGGGATCATTCCGTTCGCGATGATCGGCGTCGGGCCTGCGCTGATCATCGCCCGCGAACCGTTGGGCTTCATGGCGAACTTCGGCCTGCTGTCGCTGGCCGGGATCATCGTCAACAACGCGGTGCTGCTGCTGGAACGTATCGAGGTCGAGTTGGCGGCCGGCAAATCGCGCCGCGAAGCGGTCGTCGCGGCGGCCGTGGCGCGCCTGCGGCCGATCGTGATGACCAAGCTGACCTGCATCGCCGGCTTGATTCCGCTGCTGCTGTTCGCCGGCACGCTGTGGACCGGCATGGCCGTCACCATCATGGGCGGGCTGCTGCTCGGGACGCTGATCACGCTCGGCATGGTGCCGGTGCTGTACGAACTGCTGTTCAGCGACAGGCTGTCCAACTGGAGCCGGAAGCTCTTCGGTTCCGGCGCCGCCGATGCGCCGGGGAAATGTTGAGACGGGTGGCCAGGCCTTTTGGCGCCCGTCAATGCGGGCGCATTGGAAACCCGGGTGTGACCAACAGGACAAGGTCCTCCCGGCGGTTGGTGGTTGCCGGCGGTTTATGAACGAGGTCGCGAGACCTGCCTCTTTTTTTGAATGGAGCTTCACGAATGAACAAGACTCTGATCGCTGCAGCAGTTGCAGCATCGTTCGCTACCGTCGCACACGCGCAAAGCAGCGTCTCGCTGTATGGCGTGCTGGACGCAGGCATCACCTACCAAAGCAATGTCCAGAACGCATCGGGCCAGGGCAAGTCGCGCTTTTCAATGGGTTCGGGCATTGACCAGAGCCGTTTCGGCTTGCGTGGCTCGGAAGATCTCGGCGGTGGCCTGAAAGCAATCTTCACGTTGGAAAGCGGCTTCAACCTCGGTAACGGCAAGTTCGCGAACGGCAACGGCGGCATGTTCAACCGCCAGGCTTTCGTCGGCCTGTCGAGCCAATACGGCACGGTCACGCTCGGCAAGCAGTACGACTCGACGCAAGACTACCTGGCGCCGCTGACGGCAACGGGCTCGTGGGGCGGCACGTACTTCGCGCATCCGCTGAACAATGACCGCCTGAGCACGAACGGCGATGTCGCGCTGAACAATACGATCAAGTACTCGAGTGTGAACTACGCCGGCCTGCAATTCGGTGGCACGTACTCGCTCTCGAACAGCACGAACTTTGCGAACAACCGTGCATACAGCGGCGGTGTGTCGTACCAGTATGAAGGCCTGAAGGTGGGTGCGGCTTACTCGCAAGCGAACAACGCGGGTCTGTCCGCGACGGGCGCGGTAAACCCGTCCATCGATTCGACCAATGGCACTGCATACGGAATCCAGGGCCGCAGCCGCACCTATGGCATCGCGGCAACGTATGCATTTGGCCCGGCACTGGTTGGCGCGGCATGGACGCAATCGCGCCTCGACAACCGGACGAACGGTGCGGGTACGCTGCGCGCCGACAACTACGAAGTCAGCGCGAAGTACAACCTGACGGCGGCCCTCGGCCTGGGCGCTGCCTACACGTACACGAATGCGAAACTGAACAGCAACAGCACGCACTGGAATCAGTTCGGCGTGCAAGCCGACTACTTCCTGTCGAAGCGGACGGACGTCTACGCGCAGGCGGTGTACCAGCGTGGTACGAAGGGCGCCGGCTTGGGTTCATCGATCTACAACGGCGATATCAATGCGTTCCCGAGCTCGAAGGTCAGCCAGACTGCGGCAACGGTTGGCCTGCGTCACCGCTTCTAAGCGTCACGGCTGTCGTCCTGCATGGGCTG
The DNA here is from genome assembly GCF_011753045.1 of Burkholderia sp. Ap-955. Classification (NCBI taxonomy): domain Bacteria; kingdom Pseudomonadati; phylum Pseudomonadota; class Betaproteobacteria; order Burkholderiales; family Burkholderiaceae; genus Burkholderia; species Burkholderia sp. Ap-955. The sequence goes on along the minus strand of NZ_VWWH01000002.1, from coordinate 90,635 downwards.
AATAAACGTACACGATGTGCGTTTTGACGGAAGCCACGAGCAACATCTACGAACTTCAACATCGATGATCCGTGTTTCGGTTCGAGTATGGCATCGACAAGTCCCGCGTCGCAGCCTCGTGCAACTACCAAGTTGCTGCAAGTTTCCCTGTATGGTCAAATGACCATATCAATTGACCATTTTGGATGTGGCCCCCTGACTCGGCAGTCGCGTCTCGGGGGGCATGAATTTGCCTGCCAGGCAGGGTGCGATGGAGGCGAAACAAACAGGATGGTGGCAGTCGCCCGCCAGCTGTCTGCCGACAACGTGATCCGCGGCGTCGCTGACTGTCGGTCGACCACGCAGCCATATCGTTGCGACGAGGGATGAATCTCGCTGGTTCGAGGCGTCCCGGCTTGTTCACGCGCGTGATGAGGGGATTTGCGTCGCGCAATTATTCAAACGGGACAGAGGAGATTGGGTATGGAAAAGATCTGGCTTGATGCCTATCCGCCGGGGGTTCCGGCAGAGCTTGATTCAAGCGCGTATCGAAACATCAGTGCGTTGATTGAACAAAGCTTCAGCAAGTTTCACGCGAATCCGGCGTTTGCGTGCGATGGAAAGCAGATCACCTATGGTGAGCTCGACAGGATGTCTGGAGCACTGGCGGCGTGGCTGCAGTCACGCGGGCTCGAGCGTGGTGCGCGGGTTGCCATCATGATGCCGAATGTGTTGCAGTACCCGATCTCGATTTGTGCAGTCCTGCGCGCCGGCTACGTTGTCGTCAACGTCAACCCGCTCTATACGCCCCGCGAGCTGCAACATCAGCTGAATGACAGCGGCGCGGAGGCGATCGTCATTCTCGACGGCTGCACGGCAACGCTGGATGCAATCCTTGCGCACACACAGGTGAAGCATGCTCTGGTTGTCGCGCAGGGCAACGCTTCCGGCGGGGAACGGAAGCCGAGCCCGTATACGACATTTGACGACGCGATCGAGGAGGGACGTCGGGGCAAATTCGTACCGGCTTCCCAGTCGCCGGACGATGTCGCTTTTCTCCAATATACGGGCGGGACAACCGGGGTGTCGAAAGGCGCGACGCTGTTGCATCGGAACATCGTCGCGAATGTATTGCAGTCGGACGTCTGGCTCAAACCGGCTCGCGATTTGCGCCCTGACGTGACGCAGCTCATCACGGTTGCTGCACTTCCGCTTTATCACATCTTTGCGCTCAATGTTTGCTGCCTGTTGACGATTCACATGGGTGCGCTTTCCATACTGGTGCCGAATCCGCGGGACATCGGGGGGATGATCAAGTCGCTCGCGGGATACAAGGTCACGAATTTTCCGGGCGTCAACACGCTCTTTAACGCGATGCTCCATCATCCTGAATTCTCGCGCCTCGATTTCTCCAATCTGCTGCTGGCCAGCGGTGGCGGGATGGCCACGCAAGAAGCCGTCGCAAGGCGCTGGAAGGAGATGACCGGCGCGGCGATCATCGACGGATACGGGCTTTCCGAGACGTCACCTTGCGTCGCGATCAATCCCGTGACCGGTAGTGAGTTCAACGGCACCATCGGCCTGCCGTTGCCCTCCACGGAAGTGTCGATCCGGGACGACGACGGCAACGAATTGCCGCCCGGCGAAGCCGGAGAGCTGTGCATTCGTGGCCCGCAGGTGATGGCGGGTTACTGGCAGCGGCCGGACGAGACCGCGAAGGTGATGACCGCGGACGGCTTCTTCCGATCGGGTGACATTGCGTCGATCTCCGAAGCGGGCTTCGTGCGAATCGTCGACCGCAAGAAGGACATGATCCTCGTGTCCGGTTTCAACGTCTACCCGAACGAGATCGAAGAGGTCGTGGCCAACCACCCCGGTGTATTCGAGGTCGCGGCCATCGGCGTACCCGACGAGCATTCCGGAGAGGCCGTCAAGCTGTTCGTGGTCAGGAAAGATCCGGCGCTGACGTTCGAAGACCTGATGGCGTTCTGCAAAGGCCAGCTGACGGGTTACAAGCGCCCGAAAAGCATCGAGTTTCGTGACAGCCTGCCAAAGAGCAACGTCGGGAAGATCCTTCGGCGCGAGTTGCGGGTGTCGAACAATTGACGTGATCGACCGAGGTGATGCCGGAAGGTTGAGCGGTCCGCATCACCCGTTCTCCGAACCGGCGCGCGAATGGCATCACGGAAAGAGTCCGTTGCGCGCCGGCGCCTGGTGCGATGGTGCATCAGGCGCGCTGGCGACATAAGGTCCGCTCAAGCATCCCCCGAAAGGTATGCAGGGCCCGCAGGCGCGGGGCTGTCGCCCATTCGTTCTGCGGGTCAAGGCGCGTTGCGTCAGACGACTTCGAACAAGCCGGCTGCACCCATGCCGCCGCCCACGCACATCGAGACGACGACATAGCGCGCGCCGCGTCGCTTGCCTTCGATCAGCGCGTGTCCGACCAGACGGGCGCCCGTCATCCCGTACGGATGGCCGATCGAAATGCTGCCGCCGTTGACGTTGTATCGGCCCGGATCGATTCCCAGCTTGTCGCGACAGTACAGCACCTGGCAGGCAAATGCCTCGTTGAGCTCCCACAGTCCGATGTCGTCGACAGTCAGGCCATGAAGCTTCAGGAGTTTGGGGATCGCGTAGATGGGACCGATGCCCATCTCCTCGGGCGCATTGCCGACGACGGTCATGCCGCGATAGATGCCGAGGGGCGTTGCGCCGATCTGCTCGGCGGTCTTGCCGTTCATCAGGACGCAGGCGCTTGCACCGTCCGAAAGCTGGCTTGCGTTCCCGGCGGTCACGACGCCACCGTCAACCACCGGTGCGAGGGAGGCAAGCGATTCGAGCGTCGTGCCGGGGCGATTCCCCTCATCCTGCGTGAGCGTGACTTCCTTCCGCCACGTTTCGCCGGTCGCTTTGTCGACGACCAGCATCTGCGTCGTGATCGGGACGATTTCGTTCGAGAAGCGGCCTTCCTTTTGTGCGGCGGCAGTGCGAAGCTGGGAATCGAGCGCGTACTGATCCTGCACGTCGCGAGCGATCCCGTACTTGCGGGAAACGAACTCGGCGGTCTCGAGCATCGGCATGTAGGCGGCGGGTTGCACGGCCAGCACGTTGGGATCCTGGTCGGCGCGCGTCCACTCGAAGTAGCGCGTCTGTACCGCCGAGATGTTTTCCTGGCCGCCCGCGACAACGACCTGCATCCCGTCGCACATGATCTGTTTGGCGGCCGTGGCGATCGCCATCAGGCCCGACGCACATTGCCGGTCAAGCGTTTGCGCGCCGACCGAAGCCGGTAGCCCGGCCGCCAGCACACCTTGTCGGGCGACATTGTTGCCGGCGGTTCCCGCGTTGAGTACCGAACCGATGACAGCGTCCTCGATGCGATCCGGTTCGATCCCGGCGCGCAGCACGGCATGCCGGATGGCGTGACCGAGCAGGGTGGGTGAGTGCGTGACGTTGAATGCACCGCGATAGGCCTTGCCGATCGGCGTGCGCGCGGTGGAAACGATGACAGCATCAATCATATGACATCCTCATGAATTAAACGACAGCAACGAAACGGAGGTGTCGCGCACGGTCAGAACCAGTGCTCCGGCATCGTCAGAGGGGTGGTTTCCACCGGATTGAGCACGGCCAGCCACGCGGCCACCTTGGGCATTTCCCACCCGAAGAAGTAGTCGCATGCGGCGAGCTTGCCGCGATGGAAGTCGCTTCCGGCGGGGCCGCTCGCGAGCGTGTTGGCCACGATCGCCTGATCGAGCCAAAGCCAGCCGACGACGACATGGCCAAATGCTTCGAGGTAGGCCGCCGCATTCGCCAGTTGGACCTCCGGGTCGTCGAGCCGGTGCAGTTCATTGGTGACGATACGGATGCGCTCCCACGCGCATTCGAGCGTGTCGGCATGGTCCTGGAGCGGACGGATCGACCGTGCCTTGAATACCGTCGTGGCGATTTTCCGGTCGAGCGCATTCATGGCGGCGCCGCCGTTTGCACGCGTCTTTCGACCCAGCAGGTCGAGCGCCTGGATACCGAATGTGCCTTCGTGTATCGGGTTGAGCCGATTGTCGCGATAGAACTGCTCGACGTTGTATTCGCGCGTGTAACCGTAGCCGCCATGAACCTGAATGGCGAGATCGTTGGCGACGAGACCCCATTGGGACGACCAGCTCTTGACGACGGGGGTGAGCAGGTCGAGCAGACCATGCGCCTCTTCGCGGTCGCTGGCGTCTTCTTGCGAATGGATATCGTCGCTCAGTCGAGCCGCATACAGGCACAACGCGAGTGCACCTGACACATAGGCCTTTTGCGCGAGCAGCATGCGCCGGACATCGGCATGACGAATGATGGGGGCCTGTCCCGACGTGGGCGACCGGTCACCGCGTGTCCGGCCCTGCAGGCGCGTCTTCGCATAATCGAGCGAGTGAAGGTAGCCCGTATAGCCAATCGCGGCGGCGCTGAGGCCGACCGAGATACGCGCCTCGTTCATCATGTGGAACATGTAGGCCAGCCCTTTGCCGGGTTCGCCGACGATCTCCCCGATTGCGCCCGCTTCGCCTTCCGGACGGTAGCGGCCTTCGCCAAAGTTCAGCAGGCAATTTACCGTGCCGCGGTATCCCATCTTGTGATTGATACCGGCGAGCACGACATCGTTTCGCTCGCCGGGCAGTCCGTCGGCGCCGATCAGCTTGCGCGGTACGGTGAAGAGCGATATCCCTTGAACGCCCGGAGGAAGTTGCCCGTTTTCATCGGGAATCTTTGCCAATACCAGGTGGACGATGTTCTCGGAAATCTCGTGATCGCCACCGGAGATCCACATCTTGTTGCCGAACAGGCGGTAGCGACCGTCTCGGCCCGGAACCGCGCGCGTGCGGATATCTGCAAGACTTGACCCGGCTTGCGGCTCCGACAGGCACATCGTGCCGAAACATCGCCCTTCCGCCATGGCCTTGACGTAGTGCTCGACCCGGTCACGCTCGCCGTGGGCCATCAGCAAATTGGCGTTGGCGATCGTGAGAAACGCGTAGCCCGCGGTTCCTGGATTGGCTGCCAGCAAATACGCCATGCCGGCCCGCTCCACGGTGCTCGGCAGGCTCATGCCGTTCCACTCGTTGGGGAACGACGCGCTGATCAGGCCGGCGGCCGAAAATGCACGCAATGCGACACCCACTTCCGGGTTGACGGTGACGCGTTCTCCATCGAATGCCGGTTCGTTGCTGTCGTTTTTCTTGTTATGCGGTTTGAAGAGATCCGTGGCAAGCGATTCGTACACATCCAGCACGGATGTGTAATCGAATCGGTCCTGCCCGGCAAATCGTTGCCGACGGGTAAGCGATTCGACCTGCAGCCAGTCGAAAAGGATGAACTCCACGTCGCGACGGGAGAGGGTGAGTTCGCTAGTCATGGAATCGAATGAGTGAGTGTCTGGGGTCTTGGCACGACTTCGAATTGCTTCAATAAATTCTGGAATGCGAAATTATTGTTTCGAAGTGGTCGTTTCGGGAAACGTTGAAGGACATCATGTGGTGATCGGCGTCGTCCTCGCCGCCACGAGGGCTGGCTTGTGACGGTTCTCAATTTCCACCATTTCGCCAACGGCCAACGGGATGCGCGTGGTGCCTCGCGCCGTGACCTGTTCCATTGTGAAGCGCCCGCGAACGCGGTCGCCGCGGATCGCGGCCAGGTTTGCGTGCCGTCGTCCCGGACGCGTCACGCATCGAAACGCTCCTTCGTATTCGCAGAGGCGATGCGCGCCTTCTTGAGTTCGAGATCGCCCTGGGCAGCACCGGATGAAGGAACCGTCTCGCCGCTTCGGTTTGCCACCTCGTCGAGCCGTCGGGCGAGTTGGTGAACAACCTGGTCGTCGGTGCCGAGATGGATGCCGGGCGTCAAGGTGATATGTGCGGCCTCGAAACTGCCCGCGCCTGCGCACAGGACCATCCGGGTGGGCGCCGCTTCACCGGCAAGCACCGCGACGGCGGGGCTGACGGATGCAGGCGACAGCGTATCGAGGATGTCCGCAGACATGAGGCCTTCGAGCATGCGCGTACCGGCCGTGGGCGCCAGGCAATTCACGCGAATGTCGTATCGCTCGCCTTCGATGGCCAGTGTCTGCATCAGGCCGACCAGCGCCATCTTCGCGGCGCCGTAGTTCGCTTGCCCGAAATTGCCGTACAGGCCCGACGACGAGGTCGTCATCACGATGCGGCCGTACTGTCGCTCCCGCATGGGTTCCCACACGGCCTTGGTGCAGTTGACCGCGCCCATCAGGTGGACGTCGATCACCGCGCGAAAGTCGTCGAGCGTCATCTTGCTGAAGCTCTTGTCGCGCAGGATGCCGGCGTTGTTCACGAGGATATCGACGTGGCCCCACCGCTGAAGCGTCTGGTCGACCATGTGCTGAACCTGTTCGAAATCGGTCACCGACGCGCTGTTCGCGACCGCCTCGCCGCCGGCGGCGACGATTTCGTCGACGACCCGCTGTGCAGCCGTGGCGGAGCCGCCTCTGCCGTTCACGTCGCTGCCCAGATCGTTGACCACGACCTTTGCCCCCAGCCGGGCAAGCAGCAGCGCATGCTCGCGCCCGAGGCCGGCACCGGCGCCGGTCACGATTGCAACGCGATTCGTCAGGTCAATCTTCATGGGTTGTCTCGTTGGTGATGATGGGGTGGCCTACGACGGATGAACGCGCATTCGTTCCGCGTTTGTCGCGACATCGGGGTGATCGGTTACACGTATCCGGAGGCGGCGCGCATGGAGCGATTCACGTGGTTTCCAGTGGGACGGCATGTCCATACCGATGTTGATCAAATGACCAAGTCATATGGCTGATGAAGTTAACATGGTGTTCATCGGCGGTCGATCGTGGTTAACCCGTCGCTTTCCGAAGCGTTTCGCAATTGAAAGACGTGGGGGCGATTCGACGCGGTTATGCGGCGTGTGATCAACCCCTGGTTCCGGTCGGAACTCGACCGGAACCAGGGGTGAAGGGTGCAAGGAGAACAGGGGGCAGGCCGGGATCGAAGCGCTAGTCGCAACCGTTCCGGAAAGCGGTGGCGGAGCAGGTCAAATGTCTGAAGCAACCGGAACCGACATGAACCCTGTTACCGTCATGCAAACACGTCGGCAACATATCGGCCATGCTCCCGCTCCATCGTGTCGATCCACGCGCTGGCGCTTTCATCGTTTGCTCCCGTCGCCTCCTGATAAATGCGGCCGAGCGTGGCACGTACGGCAGGCGCCATATTCTTTCCATCCCCGCAGACGAAGACGGTGGCACCTTGCGCAAACAGTGCGGCGATTTTCTCGCGTTCCAGCCAGACTTTGTCTTGAACGAATCGAGCACCTTCCTCCGGGCGGTTCGAATACGCCGGCATCACTTCGACCACACCGCATCGTGCCCATTCGTCGAGTTCGTCGCGATAAAGAAAGTCGACGTCGGGATCATCGATGCCGAAGAAGAGCAACGACATGCCGACGTTCTCCCCCTGCTGTTTCTGTAATGCGCGCTCTTGCAGAAAGCCACGGAATGGGGCGATACCGGAACCGGCACAGATCAGAATCATCGGAAGACCGGTTTCGGCGGGTGGCCGAAAGTGCGCATTCGATGGCCTGACTGCAACGGACAGGCTGTCCCCCGCGTTGAGTCGCGCGAGATACGACGACGCCACGCCTTCATGGCGACCATTGCCGGAGAGCGCCGGTGCATCGACCACGGCTACCGTCAGCGTGACATGGTCTGCTTTCCAAAGCGGAGAAGACGAGATCGAATACTGGCGTGCTTTCAGCGCGGGCAGCATATCGAGGAACTTTTCGAGCGACAGATCGACGGATCCGAAGCGTTCGAGCAGATCCATGACGGTTGTCCGTTTTCCCAGAATCTTGCTTTCGAAATCGTCAGTGCTCAGGCGCTCAAGCTCGACCTTCTCGGGAGGGCAACGCGTGGCGGCGGCCAGGGTGGATACTTGTGATCGGGTTGCAGGAACGGCGAGTTCGACATAGCTCGAAAACAGTTCGCCACAGCCGATTGCCTGGCCGAGCGGAAGGCGTGGATTGCTCGACGTTCCTTCAATCACCACCTGCGTGTCCCAGCTCACGCGAAACCGGCGCAAGACGCGATCGACGTTGTTTTTCGAGTTGCGGGGCAGAACGGCCAGGTAATCTCCCGATCGATAAGTCATCGCTTCCGGAAGTTTCAGTTCGATATGCTTTTTGGAGCGGCTGCCGGCCACGCTGATATCGACCAGTTCTCTGTTGTCGACGATGGACGCATGTGCCATGTCACCGAAGTTCAGCAATTTTTCACGGGTATTCTCGGCGAAACTGACCTTCAGTGCGGTATCGCCATGTTGCACAGTCGAGACTTCCTTCCCGGCGCTGATTGCAAAGCGACTCCACATTTCGGTGTACCAATGGTCAAATTCACCAAAGAAGTCGCCACCGGAATCGAGTTCGCCCCTGAAGTGCACTCTCGTGGCACCGGCCTTCTCGAGCGCCTCATCGACGCGCTTGGGAATCGCCTGGTATGTGCGTGCCCATTGTTTGTTGCCGCACCCGAGAACCGAAAAATGGACCCCGTTCAGCGCCCCTTCGTCGAGTGCTTCGACATACGGGACGAATGATCTGGCGTTGTCTGGCGGCTGCCCTTCGTAGGAAGCGGTGACGATCACGATGGCGGGATATCCGTCGAGTTTTCCCGCGAAATCGTCGAGGGGCGCACATGTGGCGTGAAATCCATGACGACTCGCGTCCCCTGCAATGCGTCTTGCAAAGGATTCGGCGGAGCCCGTATTTCCCCCGAAGAGGACGAGCATGGTCGACACATCTTCGCCGGCAGGGATCGACTGAACCGGGGCGACGCTCGGGCGTGGAGCGCTCGAGCGGGCGCGAACGGCCGTATCGGGCACTTTGAGCGCACCTCGGGCCCGCGGTTTCACGTTCACCCGGAAACCGGTCGGCTTCAGCGTAAGCGTTTCGGCGACGTCCAGCTCGTAGTCCGGATCGGCGAAAGAGAAATCGAATCGCTGAAGCAGCATGATCAGGACGAGATGGGCTTCCTGCATGGCAAACGGGCGGCCGATACAGGCGCGTGCACCATTGCCGAAGGGCTTCCATGAATTGGGCGGGAGTTGCTCCGCATTCTCCGGGGCAAATCGCTCCGGACGAAACGCCTCGACGTCCTCGCCCCAGACGCTCACATCCCGATGCAACATGGGCGTCAGGATCATGATGATGTCGTCGGGGGAAACGGCATATTTCCCGCCGAACGTGGTGTCGGCGAGCGGTGACACGGCGAATGCCGGCGCTGTCGGCCAGATTCGCAACGTCTCCATGAGGATGTGTTCGATGTAACGCAGTCGTGCGAGATGCTCGATCCGTGGCGTCTCGCTGCCGACAACCTCGTCGACCATGTCCCGTGCTTTTTGCAGGATGTCCGGGTTCTTGAGGAGGAAATAGGTGGCGAAGGACAGGAGCCCGCTGGTCGTTTCGTGTCCGGCGATGAGAAATGTAATCATCTGGAAGACGATGTTCTCATCATCAAGTTTTTCTCCCGTCACCGGATCGATGCCGTTCAGCATTCGGTCCAGCAGGTCCATCGACGCTTCGCTGTCGTGCGGGTGCTTACGCCGGTCTTCGATCATTTTGGTCGCCAGCGACCGCATGACTTCGATGTCCGCGTCGAACTTTCGACTGCGATTGATCATCAGCTTCGAAACGAGTTTGGGTCGCAACTCGCGCTTGCCGGCCTCGCTGAGGGTGTTGACCATGGCATCGACAAACGGATGCTGATCTTCACGATAGAAGCTGTTGAAACGGCAATCAAACGCACACAGGGCAATCGTATCGAGCGTCAGCCGCGTCATGTGATCGGACACGTCGACCGGCGTCTCCGGGCCGAACCGCTCCCAATGGAGAAACATCTGGTCGGCGATGTCGACCATCTTGTCGAACATCGACCAGATACTGAGCGGGCCGAACGCCTGCATCAGCACACGATGCGCCTTGCCCCAGTTCGGTTCGTCACCGAATGCCGTAAATAACCCGTCCCCGATCGCGGGTCTGAGTTCGAGCAGCGACTGGTGTACACACTTCTGAAATCGGCTTTCATCACACACTTCATTCACGAGTGTTTGTCCGCTGACAACGTAGTAACCTTGCCCGAACACCTCGAACCAGTAGACCGGCCCGTAAGTGCGCGCGAGATCCATCATCTTGGCAAGTGGAGACGGCCCGAGGACCTCCATCAGATGACCGATGACGGGTTTCAGGGGCGGCTGGGGGACGAGGGACGAGGATTTCATTTCAATAGCCTTTCAGAGGTATGTCAGCGCATCACATCTCAATCTATTGAACGAATGTAAAATAGACAAAAACACGTGTCCAGAGCTTTTTATGCCACCTGATGTAAGCCCTAATCCCGCCGATCCTCGCTTTCAACGGAGTTACGACGCGCTCGTTCGCGCCGTGACCGAACTGCTCGACGAGGCGCCGCTGAACACGCTCAGCATTGCCCAGTTGGTGCAGCGCGCGGGCGTCGCGCGTCCGACGTTCTATCAACACTTTCCCGACCTTCAGTCGGCCGCTCAGCGGGCAGCGCTGGTGAGGCTCGACAACGCGTTTGCGTTCGTCGAGGAGCAAGGCAAACGGCTGAACCCGCCGAATGCCACTTTCATCAGGTCAATGGAGGTGGAAACCGCGCTGATTCTCGAGCATCTGCATGCGCATCAGCCTTTCTATCTGACCGTATTCAACGACGCGGCGACATCGGCGTTTTTCGATGAACTGGTGACATTCGTTTCCGGGCGTCTCCTTCCGCCTTATGAAGGAATCCGTACGGAAGCCGAGCAGGATTGCCTGACGGTGCTCGGCGGGGGATTGGTCTGGACGGCGGTGCACTGGCTTCGCCAGGGCGCCACGCGCGAGGCTCCGGAGGCAATGGCGAAGCGCATGGCCAAGACGGCGGCGACGATCCTCGATGCGTTCGGTCTGACGCTCGGGTTTGCGCAGGCGGATTCGGAGTAACGAGAGGGGAAGCGCGACGCCGCGGTGGACCATGCGGCGTGTCATCGTCATGATCGCCGAGCGATCAAGTTGAGGTCGCGGGTTTCATGAAATAGGCATGGAACGCCTGCAGCGCGGACGCGACCCACTCACGCTCGTCCTCCGACACATCGTCGAACGGCACACCGATCTTGTCCTTCGTGTAGTGATCGCCCAGTGCGCCGCGAATGCGGCGGTTGGCGCCCTCGGCATCGAGCAGGGTACGTTCTATCCGTACTGCCCCTTCTCGTGCGTACAGCGTGAAGCGAAAGCGCAGGCTCGCGACACCGGTCAGGATTCGTTTCAGGTCAAACTGCAACCGATCCGGAAAGACCGTGAAATCGATGAAGTCCTCGCGGTCTTCCGGCGTACCGTAAGCGTTGATCGCGCGTCCTTCGGGCTGACCATGGCGCATCAGGATGGCGCTCAGTAACGTGTAGTCGTGAATGTCCATTGCGTGTTGTAGTTTTCGTGTCGCCCCGTATCACGGCACGACGGCGACAAATTGAAGGATTTTCCTGCGCCAACGCGCGCACGGCTCGTCGGGCATGACGCACCGAACGGTACCGTGCAGATGCACGATCCGCGAACGCCGTTACTTCGGGAGCCAGCCTTTCAGGCCTTCTCTAAACATGTTCAAGCAATCGGCGCGGGTTTCGCCGGTCTCGATGAAGCTGTAGTCGCTCAACGCTATCCAGATCACGCGTGCGTCCATGCCTTCGCCGTCGAACGCCAACAGTTGATTTTCCTTCACCGTCGGCGTCCAGATCCATGGCTTCATATCGCACTCCGGCGCCGCCAGCAGCGTGCCGTCGGGGCTGTAGAAATGGGGGCGCCCGTCCGCGGTAATCGCCAGCAACTGGCGCCCGTGCAGGAGCTTCGGCGGCTGCTGGTAAGCGTGATGGACGTGTGCGTATTCGCAGGGGATGACCAGTCGTCCGCTCTCGTGCACGACACCCTGCAGGATGCCCGGATTGTCCGGCGAATGCTCGCCGGGCCGACACCACTCGACCACTGCGAGGCGGAGCTTCCGGTGGAACGCGAACACGTTCTTGTAACGCGTGTCGAACAGCGGTTCGCCGGTCGCCGCATCGACAGCGGACACCGTATCGTCCGCATGGAAGAGGCGCACTCGACCGTCGTCGTGGAGCGTCCCGCCGGTCAGGTCGTCGAACAGCGACTCGCCACCGGGCCAACGCAGCAGATCGACGATTCCGCTCGTGCCTTCCGGCAGCGGCGCACGTCGCCCCAGTGCCAGCGTTCGCGTGAGGGGAGACACATTGACGTAGCCGGCGGAAACCGGCACGACCCACCGGCCATTCAGATCCTTGAGGCCGCCCGGCGCGCCGGCATGCCAGTCACCGTGTTGCCTGATGACGATATAGCCTGCCTCGATGTCGATCCATTCCGCTCCTTCGTCGGGGTGCACCAGCCAGCGCCCATATGGCGTGACGAGCCCGGCCGGGGCGCGTGGCCGATCGGCGTCGGCCGAAGGCGATGCGCCGGCAGCACGATCGATTCGCCGCACATAGTACGCCTGCACTTCCTCGATCCATGGTTGCCAGTCCTTTGCCGGCTCGTAGCTTTCCCGCAGATCATCCGGCCATTCCGCATGCGGCTGCGCCTCGATCGCGTAGATGCGCTCGATCACGTTCGGATTCCACCATCCCCATTGCCCCGTTGCGTCGCTCAGCAACGGTAGAAGAACGGGCGGCAGGTCGCCCGAGCCCGGCTCGGGTGCCGGGCCCCATTCGGCGCAGCGTTGTCGCGTCTGCTGCAGGAACGCGTTCATGTCGGGCGTGCCGATGGCCGCATCGCAAAACTGGCAGCAATCGAGGATCAGCCATTCGCGCGACGTCGTGGAGACGGTCGTGTGCATGTGTGCCCATTGCGCCTGAGCATCGGCCGGCAACTGCGGCAGCCGGGGCTGCATGTGCCGATCCAGCGCATGCCAGCGCTCGCGCACCTCGGCCATCGGCGCCATCAGGCAGGCGGGCGACTCGACATCGCTATATATCGCGCACGGTGCGATCTGTGGCAGATGCGCCGCATCGCCGATCAGGTAGAGGAACAGTTGCGGAATCTGTTCGAACCATTCGGCCCAGCCGTCCATCTGGCCGTTGTCGATATCCCACACGCTGTCGGGCGTGGACGGGTGGTCGTGAGCAAACAGGCAAGCATATCGAAGCATTTTCCCGGAATCTCTCTTGTTTATTTGTGTGTGCAACTTCGGTCGTCCACGACGGGCAAGGTCGGATCCGGACGCAGCCGAATGGCGTCACGTCCGGCATGCCGTCGGCCCGTCATGCCTCTACACAGCGACAGGACCGATCATGTGCGCATCAGCCTGGGGCCGATCACGATCATCCACTCTCCCACGCAGCCGAGGAATATACCCGTGATGCCGGCGCCGAGCCATTCATGGCGTGCATGGTGTCAGTCGTCGGTCAGTTGCCGGCGGGCGCGGGTGTCGTGGTGGAGAGGGTTCTTTCAAGGAAGGAGGAACGCGCGGACATCGTCGTTCCTTCAATCCGCACGCGGAGGGCGAAACGGATCGGGTAACCGGAGAGACCGCTGACGTACCAGTATCAACGTGAATTGAGGGACTTCCACGTTTCGGGTGCGAGCCACTTGAAAAATGGATGACGTTCAGCATGGAATACTGTCCATGGCGCTGTTTGACCTTGCCACCCAGTGGTTGTGGTTGGCGAGACGCTTTGGGTCGTGATGTGTATAATTTAGAAATTCATACACATCGAGAGGTATGCCATGCGTACCAACATTGAAATCGACGACAAGCTGATGGCCGAGGCGCTTGCCGCAACCGGTATCAAAACCAAGCGCGAAGCGGTCGAGCTCGGTCTGAAGACGATCATCAGGCTCAAGCAGCAAGAGCAGATTCGCCAGTTCCGTGGAAAACTCCACTGGGAAGGTGATCTCGACGCCATGAGGAAGGATCGATGACGCTCGTGGATTCGAGCGTCTGGATCGACTATTTCCGCGGCAAGGTTGCGCCGGAAACCGACAAGCTCGACGCTTTGCTCGGCCACGAGGCGCTGTTGTCCGGCGACCTGATCGTCGCGGAGGTGTTGCAGGGCTTCTCGGCTGAATCCGAATTCAATGTCGCCCGCCAGTTGATGACGGGGCGCATGAATGTCGTGTCGCTGGTCGGAACCGACAACGCTGTCCAAGCCGCGCGAAATTATCGTGAGTTGAGCGCGCGAGGCGTGACGATCCGCAAGACCATCGACACGCTGATCGCGACTTACTGTATTGAGAACGGGGTCTCGTTGCTGTATAGCGATCGCGACTTCGATCCATTCGTTCAACATCTGGGTCTTCGATCAGCCCTTCTGGATGATTGAGCGAAGCCAGGCTAGCCTCATCGACCTTCGACCTGAGCGTTTTCCGGGCGACAGGAAATCCAGTTCAAGGGCCGGAGCGCGAAACCTTGCGGGCATCGGCACCGGGCGCAAGCACGATCCAAATCTAAACGATTTGTGATCCCTTCCCGCCGCAAAATTTTGCACAATGGCGGCAGCGCGGCCGTTGCCGCCATTCGCCCCCGCGCATCCGGCCAGCCGGACCGGGGCCGGCCCGAACCGATACCTGGCACCGCCGTGCCGCCGCCTGCCGCCATGGACCAACCGAAACGCATCCTGATCGTCGAGGACGATGCCGATATCGCCGACGTACTGAGCCTGCACCTGCGCGACGAGCGCTACGAGGTCGTGCACAGCGCGGACGGCGCCGAAGGGCTGCGCCTGCTCGAACAGGGCGGCTGGGATGCGCTGATCCTCGACCTGATGCTGCCGGGCGTCGACGGCCTCGAAATCTGCCGGCGCGCGCGCGCGATGACGCGCTACACGCCGATCATCATCACCAGCGCGCGCTCGAGCGAGGTGCACCGGATCCTCGGCCTCGAGCTCGGCGCCGACGACTATCTGGCCAAGCCGTTCTCCGTGCTCGAACTCGTCGCGCGCGTGAAGGCGCTGCTGCGGCGGGTCGACGCGCTCGCGCGCGATTCGCGGATCGACGCGGGCACGCTCGACGTCGCGGGGCTGGCGATCGACCCGATCGCGCGCGAGGCGAGCGTGGACGGCGCGCGCATCGACCTCACGCCGCGCGAATTCGACCTGCTGTATTTCTTCGCGCGGCACCCGGGCAAGGTGTTCTCGCGGATGGACCTGCTCAATGCCGTGTGGGGCTACCAGCACGAAGGCTACGAGCACACGGTCAACACCCACATCAACCGGCTGCGCGCGAAGATCGAGGCCGATCCGGCCGAACCCGTGCGGATCCTCACCGTGTGGGGCCGCGGCTACAAGCTTGCCGCACCCGGCCAGCGGGACGCATGATGAAGCTCACCCTTACCCAGCGGCTGTCGCTCGTGTTCTCGGTGCTGCTGCTTGCGTGCTCGGGCGCGTCCGCGTGGCTGCAGATCCGCGCGAACGACATGCGCGAGCAGGAAGTCGTGCAGGGGCTGTCGCGCGACCTGGCCGCCAATATCGTCAACAGCGTGACCCACAGCGCACCGCTGATGGATGCGAACGGGCTGCGCCCGGACGCCGTACGCACGCTGTTCGGCCAGTTGATGGGCGTGAACCCGAGCGTGGAGGTGTACCTGCTCGACAACGCCGGGCGGATCAAGGGCGACGATGCGCCGCCCGGCCACGTGAAGCGCGATCGCGTCGATCTCGCGCCCGTGCAGCGCTTCATCGCGGGCGAGCCGCTGCCGATCCTCGGCGACGACCCGCGCAGCCTGGATGCGCGCAAGGTGTTCAGCGCCGCGCCGCTGCAGCGTGCGGGGCAGCCGCCGTCGGGCTACATCTACGTGGTGCTGCTCGGCGAGGCGCACGATCAGCTGGCCGCGCGCGTCGACGCCGGCAATGTGCTGCGCACGACACTGTGGTCGATGGCGCTGGTCGCGCTGCTCGGCCTGCTCGCGGGCCTTACGGCATTCAGCTTCATCACGCGCCCGCTGCGCCGGCTGACGGACGCGATGCGCCGCTTCGACGCGAACGGTACGCCCGACACGCAGCCGCCGGTGCCGCGCTCGCGGCCGGGCCGGCGCGGCGACGACATCGTCGTGCTCGAATCCGCGTTCGCGCAGATGGCCGACCGGATCGGCGACCAGTGGCGCGCGCTGACGCACCAGGATCAGCAGCGGCGCGAACTGATCACGAACATCTCGCACGACCTGCGCACGCCGCTCACGTCGCTGCACGGCTACCTGGAGACGCTGTCGCTGAAGTCGGACGCGCTCGCCGAGAACGAACGGCGGCGCTACCTGTCGATCGCGCTCGCGCAGAGCGCGAAGGTCGGCCGGCTCGCGCAGGCGCTGTTCGAGCTCGCGCGGCTCGAATCGGGCGGCGTGCAGGCCGAGCGCGAGCCGTTCTCGCTCGTCGATCTCGTGCAGGACGTGTTCCAGAAATTCGAGCTGACGGCGCAGGCGCGCGGCGTCGCGCTGCATGCGCGGATTCCGCCGCGGGTGCCGGTCGTGTCGGCCGATCTCGGGATGATCGAGCGCGTGCTGACCAACCTGCTCGACAACGCACTGCGGCACACGCCCGCGCACGGTGAGGTCGAGGTCGCGCTGGAGCCGCGCGGCGACCGCGTGCTCGTGACCGTGGCCGATACCGGTGAAGGGATTCCGGTGGCGCGGCGCGAAGGGCTGTTCCAGCGGCCGCAGCGGCCGATGAGCGGCGGCGCGGTGACGAGCGGGGGGCTCGGGCTGCTGATCGTGCATCGGATGCTGGCGCTCAACGGCAGCAGTATCCGGCTGGTCGACCGGGCCGGGCGCGGGGCGGTGTTCGAGTTCGCGCTGGCGGTGGCCGCGCCCGCGGCCGGCGACGGCACGCGCTGACCGCGGACGGCAGGCGCTACTTGCCGCGCTTGTGCCGCACGTCGCTCGGCGTCGTGCCGGTCCAGCGCTTGAACGCATGACGGAATCCGACCGCGTCGCTGAAGCCGAGCGCCAGTGCGATGTCCTCGGTGCTGAGCGTGGTCGTGCTGAGGTAGTCGATCGCGAGTGCCTTGCGCACGCTCGTCAGCAGTTCGCTGTACGACGTGCCTTCGGCTTCGAGCTTGCGGCGCAGCGTGCGGGAAGTCATGCACAGGCTGTCGGCGATCACGCCGATGTCCGGAAACTGCCCGGGCGTGCGCGTGAGTTCCTGGTACACGCGCCGCGTGACGCCGGCCTGGCTGCGCATTTCATCGAGCAGGCTCGCGCAATGCGACGACACCTGCGCGGCGGTAATCGGATTCGCGAGCTGCGGCGCGCGTGTGAGCCATGCCGCCGGATAGCTGAGCACATGATGCGGCTGGTCGAACGCGATCGGGCATTCGAGCGCGTCGGCCAGCGATGCCGCGTGTGACGGCTCCGGCTGCGCGAACTGCGCGCGCGCCGGCACGCACCACGCACCCATCACGTCCTTGATGATCGTCACGTGCAGCGCGAACTGCATGTCGATCAGGAAACGGTACAGCGGCTCGTCGAGGCAGGGCAGCGGCAGGGTTTCCCGATCGGGAAACAGCCATGACACCGTGTCGTCCTGCACGACCCAGCGGATCTCGAGCATGCGGTTCGCGAGCTGGTGATACTTGACTGCCGAGTCGAACGCGTGGGCCATCGATTCCGAGCACAGCATCGCGTAGCCGTACATCCCGTAGCTCGATGCGTGTAGCCGGCGCCCGACCCGCACGCCGAGGTCCGGATTGCCATATGCGCGGATCGCGTTGCCCGCGGCGGTCAGGAATTGCTGCGACGACGTCATCGTGAACGGATCGGCGACCGCGGTGGGATCGAGATCGGTTCCCGCCAGCATCTCGCCGGCGTCGAGCCCCAGGTCAGACGCGACCTGCAGCAGGACCGCGAGCTTGGCCGGCGAGAAGCACTTCTCGCGCAGCATGACGGGCAGCACGGCGCCGGGCGACCGATCGCCGGAGCGCCGTGAATCCGCCGGTTTCAACAGCGCATCGCGCAGCATGAGCGAATCCTGAGTCTTGAGTCCGGTTCGATACCGGTTCCGGGTACGCGATTCTGCCTCTGAATGCGCCGGGTCGCCACAGGGTTCACCCTGAGTGCGGCCGCCGCCGGCAGTCGTCCCACCACCTGGCGGGGGCCACGCAATCGGGCAACGTGACTGAATCGCCCTCCGGCGATCCGTACTGGCCGATGTCGACTAATTTCCCGCGTGTAAAGGCGCGTTCGTCTCGCCGAGCAACGTCAGAATTTTCTCGGTGACGAGTTCGGCCCATCGACGATATTGATTCGGCCCGGGATGGTACCGATCGATTGCCATCTCGGCGGGATTCGCGGCCCACTCGAGCGACACGTAGCGTCGCGCGGGATGGAGGCCGGCCCAGCGCTGCAAGGCCCGATCGAGTCGAACGGCGTAGCGGCCGAGGTACCACCGCAGCGGATGCGGTGCGGCCGGCAGGATGCGCAACGGCGGCAACCCTGTCACGACGATGCCGGCGGCGCCGGTGTGCAGTCCGAGATGATCCGCGAGCGCGATATAGTCGCGGATGAATTGCCCCGGCTTGCGCTGTGACGTGACGTCGTTCGTGCCGAGCGACGTGACGAGATAATCGGCCGGCCCGATCTTGCTGCCCGTCAACAGCTTCAACGCCTCATCCGTATTGACGCCGGACTTCGCGATCAGTTGCCATTCGACCCGCCGGCCCGTGGCGCGTGCCAGGAGCCGTGCGACCGGCTGCGCCAGTGCATGCTCCTGCTCGTCCACGCCCACGCCTGCCGCCGACGAATCGCCGACCACCAGAATGCGCAAGGGCGCCGTCGAGCCATCATCCGCGCCCTCGGCCCCCTCGCGTGGACCGTTGGCCTCGGGCAGGCGCAGCGCGGTTCGGCGCAACCAGCTCGCCTGAAGCAGCAGGATCGGACCAAGCGCGTATTTATATAGCGTCAACATAGAGCAATAAGATCGAGGTGATGCGCTTTCCGCAGTGAAGAAGCGCGACGAGGCTACGCGACTTCGTTCAGAAAGGCCAGCGTGGCCGCAATGCCGGTCTCGTCGCGCAAGATCGTCCGGTGGCCCGGTTTCCATGTCGAGAGAAGTCTTGCGTCGATGTGGTTCGAATGGCGTTCCTGCGCCTGTCGGAACGGCACCTCGTCGTCGTCCTCGTCCTCGTCATGAATCGACAATACCGGCCGATCGAAGCCACGGATCAGTCGCGCCGGCGCTATCTGGTCCCAACGCCACGCATTCCGGTGTCGCCGTTCGAGCCGTACGCGCTTTGCATCGAAAACCCATCGCCAGGTTGTGTCACGAACGAAGTGATCGCGATACGCGGCAGGGCGTTGCGCCCTGCGCGGCAAGCGCGCGAGCGCCCCGCATGTCCGTTTCGATCATCTTTGCGGCCGCGCCGATCATTTGCAAAGTACGGCAGCCGGGCGATAGTCAGCGCTCGACTGGCTGCCTTCGCCCGCCCGGGCGACGTGTGCGGCCGCACAAGGATACCTATATGAGCAAGAGACACTGGCTCGGGTCGTATGGCCCGATTCCCGCCGAGATCGATCCCGATCGCCATCCTTCCGTAAGCGCGCTGCTGGACGACGCGATGCGCCGATTCGCCGATCGCCCGGCGTTCCACTCGTATGGCCGCACGCTGACCTATGCCGACGTCGACCGCCTGTCGACCGCGCTGGCCGCCTATCTGCAGCAGGTCGTGGGCGTCCGCAAGGGCGATCGCGTCGCCGTGATGCTGCCCAACGTGCTTGCGTTTCCGGTCGCGTTCGTCGCGGTCGCGAAGATCGGCGCGATCCAGGTCAACGTGAACCCGCTCTACACGGCGCGCGAGCTCGAGCATCAGCTCAACGACGCGGGCGTCGAGGTCGCCGTGGTGTGCGGCGGGTCGATGGGCACGTTCGCCGAGGTGGTCGGCGGCACGCGCGTGCGCACCGTGCTGAGCGTCGGGCGCGGCGATCTCGGTGTCGTCGATGCGCCGGCCGGTACATGCGACGCGCTGCCGTCCGGGTCGATCCCGCTCGCGGACGCCATTGCCGCCGGCGAATCGCTCGCGTTCGAACCGGTTGCGCTCGGCGGCGCGGATCTGCTGCTGCTGCAGTACACGGGCGGCACGACCGGCCTGTCGAAGGGCGCGGCGCTGTCGCACCGCAACCTCGTCGCGAACATCGAGCAGTTCGGGGCGATCGTGCCGGCCGCGCGCGAGCCGGGCGAGGAGGTCGTCGTCACGGCGATCCCGATGTATCACATCTTCGCGCTGACGGTGAACTTCCTGTCCTACTTCGCGATCGGCGCGCAGAACTGGCTGATCGCGAACCCGCGCGACATGGACGGCTTCATCGACGTGCTGAAGGCCGCGCGGCCGACGGTGTTCGTCGGCGTGAACACGCTGTACGCGGGGCTCGCCGGCCATCCGCGCCTGACGGAAGTCGACTGGTCGCGGCTGAAGCTGTCGGCCGGCGGCGGCGCGGCCGTGATCGACGTGATCTCGTCGCGCTGGAAGGCGGTGACGGGCAACTTCATCCGCGAGGGCTACGGGCTGTCGGAAACGTCGCCGGTCGTGTCGTTCAACCCGCAGTCGATCGATTCGTTCACGGGCACCACGGGCCTGCCGCTGCCGTCGACCGACGTGAAGCTGCTCGACGACCAGGACAACGAGGTGGCGATCGGCGGCGCGGGCGAGATCTGCGTGAAGGGGCCGCAGGTGATGGGGGGCTACTGGCAGAAACCGGACGCGAATGCGGCCGCGTTCACGGCCGACGGCTATTTCCGCACCGGCGACGTCGGCGTGTTCGACGAAGCCGGTTTCCTGCGGATCGTCGACCGCAAGAAGGACATGATCATCGTGTCGGGCTTCAACGTGTACCCGAACGAGGTGGAAGCCGTCGCGACCGCCGTGCCGGGCGTGGCCGAGTGCGCGTGCATCGGCGTGCCCGATGTGCGCACGGGGGAGGCGGTCAAGCTGTTCGTGGTGCTGGCGCAGGACGCCTACGTCACGGAGGCGCAACTCGTCACGCATTGCCGCGAGAGCCTCGCGGCCTACAAGGTGCCGAAGCTGATTCGCTTCGTCGACCGGCTGCCGAAGTCGACCGTCGGCAAGATCCTGCGCCGGGAACTCAGCCGCACCGACTGATGGCGTCGGCGCGCCGCGCAGCGCCCGGCGCGCCGACGGCCTGGAAGGCTCCGCGCGGGCCGCTCAAGTACAATGCGAGCGGTTCGATCGACGGGGACGCGATGACCGGTTCAGATTCACTTTCCGCCCAGCCCGGGCCCGCACCCGGGCGTGCGCTGCCGTCGCCGAGCGCGACGGTGCCGATCTCGCTCGTCAACGGCTTCCTCGCGAGCGCGGGCGTGCAGCGCGACGTGGTCGAGCGCTACCTGGGTGGGGCCGGCATCCCGATCGAGCTGCTCGGCGAACCGCATGCGCGCGTGACGGAGGAGCAGTTCTCGACGCTGTACCGCACGCTCGCGATCGAACTCGACGACGAGATGCCCGGCATCTTCTCGCGCCCGCTGCGCGGCGGCACGCTGAAGTACCTGTGCCTGAGCCTGCTCGATGCGCGCAACCTCGAAACGGCGCTGCATCGTTTCGGGCAATTCTTCCATATCCTGCTCGACGATTTCTTCGTCGAATCGAAGCGCGACGGTCTCGTCGCGCAGGTGGTGCTGCGCCCGAACGACGCCATCGGCCCGATCGGCGCGCTTGGCCAGGAACTGATGCTCAAGCTCGTGCACGGCGTGTGCTCCTGGCTGATCGGGCAGAAGATCCCGCTGCTGCAGATCGAGTTCGCGTGCCCGCGGCCGCGCCACGCGGTCGAGCACCTGTACTTCTTCACCGGCGCCGTGCAGTTCGACTGCGAGCGCACGCTGATGCGCTTCAGCGCGGACTACCTCGACGCGCCGATCCGGCAGAGCAAGCGCAACCTGCGCAAGTTCCTCGCGCGCGCACCGGGCGACTGGATCTTCGAATCGTTCAGCGAACAGCTCGTGTGCCATCGCGTGCGGCAGTACCTGTCGGCAGCGTTGCCCGACCTGCCGGTGATCGACCAGGCGGCCGAGCACCTGCATTGTTCGGTGCGCACGCTGAGCCGCCACCTGGCCGCCGAAGGCACGACGTTCCAGGTGCTCAAGGACGAACTGCGGCGCGACATCGCGATCCAGCGGCTGACCGATACGCCCGACACGATCGCGGCGATCGGCGCCGACATCGGCTTCGACGATCCGAGCGCGTTCCATCGCGCGTTCCGCCACTGGACCGGGAGTACGCCGGGTACTTACCGGCGGCGCGAGTAACGGGGCGCGTCGAGCTTCAAGGTAGCCGGTTCCCATAACCGGATACCTTCGCGCGCTCCCATGGACGGCTCCCCTGGGCGGGACGGTTTACGAATCGGCGGGACAGGCAGGACGCCCGTTGCCGAAGCTGCGCACCGTGCTCGCGATCCGCGTGGCGAACTGCTCGATCATGCGCTGTTGCACACGCACCATGTCCGCGTAGCCTCCGGGTGCCGCTTCGCTGAGCCGCGTGCTGCACGAAATGCGCTCGCCCGGCGCGTCCTGCTGTACGCCGACGACCCAATCCGCTTCGAACCGGGCCATGCTCCCGGGCCACGCATCGAAGCGGCGCACCTGCGTGCGGATGCTCATGACGGTCTGGTTCGACGGACGCGGCAGGCCGGTGACGTTGCGCGCGCCCAGTTGCTCGACGAGCGCCGACGAAAGCGCCGCGCGCAGCTCGTCGCCGAGCGGCGCGACCCAGCGTTCGTTGTCGAGTATCAGCGCGGTGCCCGTCCCGCTGCGCACGACCATCTGCTGCTGGTCGAGCTGGGCGGGGATGCCGACCGGCAGCACGTTGATCGCCAGTGGCGCGGCGGCGCGCGCGGTTGTCGCTGGCGCCGTCGCGGACGCGGACGGGCCCGGCGACACCAGCGTGTAGTAATGCACCGGGTTCGACGCGCAGGCGGTCAGCGCGATGACGGCGCCGGCGCCCAGGGCGATCGTCCTGGCGCGAATCGGGAAGCTCATGGTTGTCGTGGCTCCTGCTGGACAGGCGAGGTGGAAGGGGCGACAGGCGCGATCGGTGCATGATCGGCGCCGGTGCCCCGGAGCAGCGCGTCGGGACGGCGGCCCAGCATGTCGGTGAGCGTGCGCAACGAGCGCGCGGTACGCTGGACTTCGGTCAGCGTGTTCGCCAGGTTTTCCTGAAGCGGGCCGTCCTCGGCGATGCCCTGGCGCAGCGCGCCGAACGTCTGGTTCGCCTGGTCGAGCGCGCGCGTCGTCGACGGCAGCAACTGGCCGTTGACCTGCCTGAGCGTCGCGTCCAGGTTCGTCAGGCTCGAATCGACATGCTTGCCGATCGAATCCAGCGGCAACTTGTTGATCTTGTCGACGATGTCGGCGACTTGCTCCGGCAGCTTGTCGAACGTGCTCGGCACAGTGGGCAAGGTCAGCGGCGTGGCATTCGCATCGAACGGCACCTTCGGCGCGTTCTTCACGAAATCGAACGAAATGTAGAGCTGCTCCGTCAGCAGGTTGCCGGTACGCGCCTGCGCACGGAGCCCGTGCTCGACCAGGCCCGCGAGAAACTGGGCCGCGCGCGGATTGCCGTTGCCTTCGGTCTTCTGCAGCTTCTCGATGACGGGGCCGAGCCGATACGGATAGACCTTCACCATCACGATCGACTGAAAGCGCCGGGTCGCACGGTCGAAGTCGAGCTGGGTCGATACCACCTTGCCCATGTTGATGCCGGAGAATTCCACCGGCGCCCCGACTGCGAGCCCGCGCAACGGCTGCTCGAAACGGAGTCGAATGAGTTGGGATGGCCCGTCCGGCGCAGCCATCGCGGAAGCTTCGTTGTCGGCGAGCGTAAACAGGTTGCCGGCAGGGGCGGCGGTCGCGCTGCTGTCTTCCGGCGTCGCGAACGCGATGCCGCCACCCACGATCGTCGCGACCGACTGGGTCTTCAGCTTCAGGCCGTTCGCGTCGAGCGACAGATCCATCCCGCTCGCGTTCCAGAAGCGCGTATCGGTCGTCACCAGACGATCGTACGGCGCATCGATGAACACCTGCAGGTTCATGTCGCGGCTCTGCATGTCGAGCTTGTACGACGCGACATGACCGACCATCAGATGGCGGTAGTAGACCGGCGAGCCGATATCGAGCGAGCCGAGATCGGTGGCGCGCAGCGCGTAGCTCGTCCCCGGCGTGCCGTTGATGACGGTGGGCGGCGTCTCGAGCCCGGTGTAGGCCTTCCGCGACTGGTCCGAGCGGCCCGTGTCCATGCCGATATACGCGCCGGAGAACAGCGTATCGATGCCCGATACGCCGCTCATGCCGACGCGCGGCCGCACGACCCAGAAGCGCGTGTCGTCGCGAATGAGGTTGCGCGCATTCTTCACGAACGACACGGTCGCGACGACGTGCGAACTGTCGTCGCTCAGCGAGATGGCGGTCACGGTGCCGATCACGACGTCCTTGTACTTGACGGGCGTCTTGCCGGCTTCGAGGCCTTGCGCGGTGTTGAACGTGATCGTGATTTCCGGTCCGACGGACAACCACGCGTGGATCACCATCGACAGGCCGATCAATGCCGCGACGAGCGGCACGAGCCAGACGAGCGAAAGCCGCAGGCGGTTGCGCGTCACGGGCGGGTCGTGGGGTTCGAGGCCTTGCGGGCCGGATGGAGGATTCATGCTTCTTCGGCGTCCCAAATGAGGCGTGGGTCAAAACTCATCGCGGACAGCATCGTGAGAATGACGACCATGCCGAAAAACAAAATGCCGGCGCGCGGCTCGATCTCGGACAGCGGACCGAACTTCACCAGCGCACAGATGATCGCGACGACCAGCACGTCGAGCATCGACCAGTAGCCGACCAGCTCGACGGCGCGATACAGCACGGCCCGCTCGCGCATGGCCGACACACTGCGCCGGCCCGTCGTGACGAGCAACGCGCCGAGCGCGAGAAACTTCGTGCACGGCACGACGACGCTCGCGATGAAGATCACCGACGCGATGCCGTACGAGCCGGCTTTCCAGAACACCACGACGCCGCTGAGGATCGTCGATTCGCTGTGGCTGCCGAGCAGCGTGGTGCGCATCACCGGCAACAGGTTGGCCGGGAGATAGAAGATCAGGCTGGCGATCAGGAGCGCCCATGCGCGCACGAGGCTGTCCGGGCGACGCGCGTGCAGCGCCGACCCGCACCGCGGGCAGCGTTGCGCGTCGGCGGCATGCGCGTGCGCATCCTGTGCGGAGGAGGCGTGGGTCCGGCAGACGAGGCCGCACGCATGGCATCCGACCATGCCCAGCTGACTGGCGCGCACGGGCAGGCTCACGGGCGGCCTCCGGCGGGTTCCACCGGTACGACCCAGTCCCACAGCTGGCGCGTGTCGTGGCCCGCGATCAGCGGAATCAGCACCATCAGCACGGCCGTGGCCCACAAGCCCGCGCCGGGAATGATCTGCATGATGCTGGACAGCTTGATGATGGCGATCAGGATGCCGAGCAACCCGACCTCGATCATGCTCCACGGTCGCAGCGCGACGAGCAGCCGCATCAGCGGGCCGAACGCGGGTGCGCGATGCCCCGCACGGGCGAAGGCCAGCAACCAGATCAGCGTGGCGATCTGCAGGAACGGCACCACCACGATGGCGAGCGCTGTCGGAATCGCGATCGGCGCGGCGAAGCCCTTGGCCAGCGCGAGCGCGGATTGCCACAGCGTGGCTTCGCTGTGCAGCCCCTGCACGCTGATCCGCATGATCGGGCAGAGGTTGGCGATGGCAAACACCACGCCCGCCGCAAGCGCCAGCGCGAGCCACCGGTCGACATCGAGCCAGCTCGAGCGAAACAGCACGGCGGAGCAGCGCTCGCAACGCGCGACCTCGTGCGGCGCCAGCGCGCGGCGTCGGTAGACGCTGTCGCAATGCTCGCAGGCGATCAGGGCCGGAAACGTGTCCATGGGTTCGTGTTGCTTGCGCATGGGTACTCGATGAATGGCTTCGCAGTGTGCTTGGCGTCGATGGACGCTTTTGTGCGGTTTGATGGAGAAACGATGGAGCCGGGATTCGCTTGAACGCGTTGCGTCTCCATCGATGGCGATCGCCTCACGCCTTGGCGGAAATGGCGCGGAGTTCCTCGAGATCGAGGTCGCGCGTCAGTTCGTGCAGCGTGTGCTCGTCGATGTCGCCGGCGCGGTAGAGGCGCATGAGCTCGGCCCGTCCCGCCGCGATCAATTCCAGCACGGTGTCCGAACGCGCATCGAGGTGGGGCTTGTATTCGTCGGCGTGGCGCGCATAGCGGGCCATGTCCTCGGCCTTGTGCCGGTGAATGTCCAGGAGCATCGGGTGAACGAGTTCGCCTGCCTCGTTGTAGGCCCGTTTTTCCATCAACTCATACTGCACCTTGGCGATCACGGCCTCCGCCTCGCTCATGCTCAGACGAGGCTTGTCGCTTTCCGGCGCCGCGAGCCCGGTCCAGCGGATCACGGCGCCGAGCGACTGCCCCTGCACCAGCACGGTGGCGAGGATGACGGCGATGGCGGTGACGAGGATGAAATCGCGCCCCGGAAAGCTCTCCGGCAGGCTGGCGGCGAGCGCCAGGGTGATCACCCCTCGCATGCCGGCCCAGCTCAATACCGTGGCGTCGGCCAGCCCGAGCGGATGGAAGCGCGTCACGCCCAACTTCCGTAACAGGATGAGCGCGCCGTCCGACACATACACCCAGGCAAACCGTGCGAGGATGACGGACAGCACGACGATCAGCACCGGTACGCCCATCTCCGCCAGCATCGTGTCGAGCCCGTCGCCCCGCTGGATCAACTCGTGCAGCGAGGATCCGATGATCAGGAAGACGAACGCCTCGAGAATGAAGATCGTGACGGTCCAGAAGCCCGTGCCGTACAGGCGCGCCGACGCGCCAAGTACGCGGTGCTGGAACCAGGCGCAGATGAGGCCCGTCGTCACCGTGGCGATCACCCCCGACACATGGAAGCGCTCGGCCAGCAGATAGGAGCCCCACGCACAAAGCGGGCTGGCGGCGATGACCAGGCTGTCTTCGTCGAGATGGCGCATCAGGATCACCCACGCGCCCCCCACGAAAGCGCCGACCAGTACGCCGCCCAGCGCCAGCAGTGCGAAGCTGCCGAGCGCTTCGGCCGGACTGAACAGGCCCGTCACGCCCGCTGCCACCGCGAAGCGGAACAGCACGAGGCCCGTTGCGTCGTTGAACAGGCTCTCGCCTTCCAGCAGGATCAGGAGGCGGCGCGGCAGTTTCACCTGCTGCAGCGCGGCGCGGGCCGACACCGCATCCGGCGGCGCGACCAGCGCGCCCAGGGCCGCGCAGGCCGCCCAGGGCAGGGCGGGCACGAGCCAGTGGGTGATGAGGGCCACCACGACCGTGGTGAAGAGCACCGCACCGATCGCCAACGCCCCGACGCCCAGCATGTGCCGGCGCAAATGGTCGAGCGAGATGCCAAGGGCGCTGTCCATCAGCAACGGGGGCAGGAAAATCACCAGCACCAGTTCCGGATCGATATGCACCTCGGGCAGGCCGGGCAGAAAGGCGATGAAGCCGCCGCCGATGATCAGTGCGACGGCAGGGGGGAGGCCGAGCTTATGCCCGACATAGTGCAAGACAAGGATCGCCAGCAGCAGCGCGATCATCAATTCGAAAATAGCCATGGTGAGGGTTCTGTTGTCAGCGCTTCGGTGGTGCGTTGCCCATGAGCGCTTCAGCCGGACGGAAGGCGCAATGAGCGGCCGGGTTTCCAGGAGCCGGACGGCGTCGGCGCCCGGCTGGGCGTTGGAAGGGCGCCACTGCTATGTCGTGATCAGGGCAAAGTCGATGCAGGCAATGTGAATCGCGAGAATCATCGCGGACGCGTTCGTCGGTCGGCCATGTCGTACGCTCGGCCGAAAAATCTCGTCGCCCGGCGTGATGCGCATCCCGCTCATCGCGCATAGCCCTGGCCGCCTGGCAAATCCCTTCTGCCAGTTTTGATAGCCATAATGTCCGCCCGTTGAATCCCGCCACGAAAGCACCAGCGTGCTGGACGTCGGTTGATCCAGAATATCGATCGTCGCGCTGCACTGCGATCGATCGCCCGAAGTCATTTTTCTGCGTGAATCAAGTGCGCCATCCTTGCGCTGCCGGTTGATGCGCGCGCCGTCGCTGCATGCGTTGAGTGAGTGCATCATGTGGCGCCAGCGTTCCTCCGGTTCGATTGCGCCGATCGGAATCAACGTCGCGCGGCCGATCAGTGAATCGTCGCTGCTTTCCCGTTCGCGAGAATCGCCATCGATTGACGAAGCGACATTGCCCTGATTGCTCATTTCGACCCTCGCTGCGCGCATGCGGTTGATCAGATCTCTGGAAAAGGCGTTGTTCCGATAACGATTCGAAAACAAGGGAATCGCAGCGTGGCCGCCGGCGTGCATTGAACGTCGGCCTGTTGCTATGAACCCGTTCCGCGCGCCAGTCTGACGAGATCGACGATCGTCGCGACCAGCGCGGCCAGCAGTACGGCCGCCAGCAACAGATAGCTCGGCGTCTCCCGGATCACGACCGCGATCGGGTTGTCGGTCGCAGGAGACGAAACGGCCAGGATCAGGCCGTAGGCGACGAACCATCCGGTCGCGATCGTCAGCACGGCAGCGACCGTCAGGAGTCCGACGATCCGCGCCATGTGCCGCCGCGATCCATGGCCCGCATTCACTGGGTGCTGCGCAGCCGGTAGCCGACCCCGCGCATCACCTCCGGCATCCCGGACGCGCCCGCGCATTCGAGCTTCTTGCGCAGCCGGCTGATGTGGCTGTCGACGGTGCGCTCCAGCGCATCGACGTCGGCGAGGCAGGCGTCGATCAGTTCGCTGCGTGTGAACACGCGGTTCGGCGAGCCGGCCAGGTGCGCGAGCAGCCGGAATTCGGTCAGCGTCAGCGAGACGCCGGTTTCTCCGGTGTCGGTACGGACCGTGGTCAGGTAGCTTTGCGTGTCGATTTCAATGTTGCCGACCTTGAGGAAGCGGCCGGACGTGGCCGTTTCGAAACGACGCAGGATCGCGCGGATGCGCGCGACCACCTCGGCCGGATTGAACGGCTTCGTGATGTAGTCGTCCGCGCCGAAGCGCAGCCCCTGCAAGCGATCGATCTCGCGGTCGAGCGCCGTGATGATGACGATCGGCGTGTCGCTGCGGCGGCGCAGTTCGACCAGGACTTCCCAGCCGTCCTTCTTCGGCATCCTGACGTCGAGCAGGATCAGGTCGGGCTTCAGCACGGGCTGCACGTCGAGCACGGCCTGGCCGTGATCGACGCGGTAGGTGCGAAAGCCGTCGTGCGCGAGGTACGCGTCGAGTATGTCGGCGATCTCCGGATCGTCTTCGGCAATGAGTATCAGAGGGTTCATCGGGTTCACTGGAAGTGAGCGTGACCGTTAGGGCCTGTTCACGCTAATAACGGGCTTGCGCTGGCCCCACCAAAGAATTTTTCCAAACAGGGGAACGTGCCTTTCCGCCCGCATTGCGGCGTCGTTCGTCGTTGCAATAGCTACGGCTATTGCGCCTCCTCTCTCCTTGCACTGCGGGCGGAAAGGCACGTTCGCAAGCCCGTTATTAGCGTGAACAGGCCCTAGGCGGTCCGGCGGCGCGGCACGTGCGCCGCCGGACTTCACCGTGCTTTCAGTCGTCGCGAACGGATGGGCGACGGCCCATTGCTCAGTTTTTTGCCACGCTGTTGGCGGGAGGCACGTCGGTGTCGGTCAGCCCGCCACCGAGCGCCTTGTAGAGCGCGACCGCGTTGCCCAGTTCGGCGTTGCGCAGATCCAGCAACGTCTGGCGCGCGGCATACAGCTGTCGCTGCGAGTCGAGCAGTTCCAGCCGATCCTCGATGCCGGCGCGATAGCGCAGGTTCACGAGATCGGTACGGCGCTCGGCGCTCTTGACGACCTTGGTCTGCGCGTCGATCTGGCGGCTGAAGGTCTCGCGCCCGGCGAGGCCGTCGGCCACTTCGCGGAACGCGGTCTGGATCGAGCGTTCGTACTCGACGACCGCGCTGGACTTGCGCACTTCCGCGAGATTCAGCTCGGAACGCAGCCGGCCGCCCTGGAAGATCGGCAGCGTGACCTGCGGCGCGAAGCTCCACACACGCTGACCGCCGTCGAACAGGCTGCCCAGCCCCGGGCTGAGGAAGCCGATCGACGACGTCAGCGACAGGCGCGGGAAGAATGCCGCGCGCGCCGCGCCGATGTCGGCGTTGGCGGCGACGAGATTCTGCTCGGCCTGCTGGATGTCCGGCCGGCGGTACAGCAATTCCGACGGGAGTCCGGCCGGCAGTTGGGTCATCACCGGCTGGCGTTCCAGCGACAGCGGATCGGGCAGGTTCTTCGGCAGGTCGGTGCCGACCAGCAGCCGCAGCGCGTTGCCCGCCTGCTCGACGGCGCGCGAACGCGCCTCGAGATCGGCGCTGGCGCTCGCGACCTGGCCTTCGGCCTGCGCGATGTCGACGCCGCTCGCCTGGTCGGCGAGCTTCAGGCGGCGCGCGAGGTCGAGCGACTGGCGCCAGTCGTTCAGCGTGCGTTCGGACAGCGCGCGCTGCTCTTGCGCGAGACGCTCGGCGAAATACGCGTTGGCCACGGAGCCGACGAGTGCGATCTGCACCGCCCGGCGGCCGTGATCGGTCGCGAGGTAGCGCGCGAACGCCGCATCCGACAGCGACTTCACGCGGCCGAACAGGTCGATCTCGAATGCGCTGAGGCCGATGTTCACGCCGTACTGGTTCTGCGTGTTTTCGAGCAGCGGCGGGTTCGATTGCGAGTCGGCGGCCGTGCGCTGGCGCGTGAAGCTCGCGCCGGCGCCGATCGACGGCAGGCGCGCGGAGCGCTGGATGCCGTACTGCGCTTCGGCAGCCTGGACGTTCAGCGCGGCCAGGCGCAGGTCGCGGTTGTTCTCGAGCGCGAGCTCGATCAGGCGCTGCAGGCGACGGTCGCCGAACATCGAGCGCCAGCCGAGATCGGCCGCGTTCGCGTGCTGGTCGGCCGCGGCAGCGGTCGTATAGGCGGTCGGCACCGGCATCTCGGGCTTGACCAGCTTCGGCGCCATCGAGCACGCCGACAGCGCGAGCGCGGCGGAAACCGCTGCGGAGAGAATGAGTAATCGCATGGCATCAACCTTCATGTTCGTGGGTCACGGCGGTGGGCTTCTTGCCGGATGCGCGCCATGCCGAGATGCGTTCCTGGATGCTCATCACGAACACGTAGAAAACCGGAACGAAGAAAATGGCCAGCACGGTGGCGGTCACCATGCCGCCGAACACGCCGGTGCCGATCGCGTGCTGCGTTTCGGCGCTCGCGCCGGTCGCGATCATCAGCGGGACGACGCCGAGGCCGAACGCGAGCGAGGTCATCAGGATCGGGCGCAGACGCAGCCTGGATGCCTGCACGGCCGACTCGATCAGCCCCATGCCTTCCTCGCGCAACTGCTTCGCGACTTCCACGATCAGGATCGCGTTCTTCGCCGACAGGCCGATCACGGTGATCATCCCGACCTTGAAGAACACGTCGTTCGGCATCCCGCGCAGCATCACCGCGCCGAGTGCGCCGATCAGGCCGAGCGGCACCACCAGCATCACCGACAGGGGAATCGTCCAGCTCTCGTAGAGCGCCGCGAGCACCAGGAACACGACGACCATCGACAGCGCCATCAGCATCGGCGCCTGCGAAGCCGACTCACGCTCCTGCAGCGACTGGCCGGTCCACGCCACCGTGAAGCCCGGCGGCAACTGCGCGGCCAGATGCTCCATCTCGGCCATGGCCGCCCCGCTGGAGTAGCCGGGGGCCGAGCCGCCGGAGATACGGGCGGACGGGTAACCCTGGAAGCGCACCAGCTGCAGCGGGGTTTCCGACCAGACCGGGCGCACCACTTCGGACAGCGGCACCATGCCGCCGGTCGCGTTGCGCACGTAGAGCTTCATCACGTTCTCGATCTGCATGCGGGCCGGCGCATCCGCCTGGATGATCACCTGCTGCATGCGGCCCGCGTTCGGGAAGTCGTTCACGTAGGTCGAACCCATCGCGGCCGACAGCGTGTCGCTGATGGTCGTGAACGACACGCCGAGCGCTTCGGCCTTCTCGCGGTCGATGTCCAGCTTCACGCTCGTGCCGGCCGGCAGGCTGTCCGGATAGACGCCGGTCACCACCTTGCTTTGCGCGGCCAGTTCGAGCAGCTTGGCTTCAGCCGCCTTGAGCGCCGCGTAGCCCTGGTTCGCGCGATCCTGCAGGCGCATCGTGAAGCCCGAGCTGGTGCCCAGCCCGTCGATCGCGGGCGGCAACAGGCTCATGACCGTGCCTTCCGTCACGCCGCCCATCGCGGCCTGCGCGCGCATCGCTTCGTCCATCGCGTTTGCCCCTTCGCGCTTGTCCCAGTCCTTGAGCACCGCGTAGTTCAGTGCCGCGTTGGAGCCGAGGCCGGAGAAGCCGTAGCCGATGATGGAGATGCTCGACTCGATGCCCGGACGCGATGCGAGATGCTTCTCGAGGGTCTTGACCACGTCGCCCGTGCGCTCGACGGTCGAATCCGACGGCAGCAGGAAGCCGGTCATGAAGTAGCCCTGGTCTTCCTCGGGCAGGAACGACGACGGCAGCATGCGGAAGCCGAACACCAGCGCGGTGGAAATCGCGACGAACAGCAGCATCACGCGGCCCGTGCGGCCGACCAGCTTGCCGACGCGCGTTTCGTACCAGCTCGTCATGCGGTCGAAGCGGCGGTTGAACCAGCCGAAGAAGCCGCGCTTCTCGTGGTGGCCATGCTCGATCGGCTTGAGCATCGTCGCGCACAGGGCCGGCGTCAGCGTCAGCGCGAGCAGGGCCGAGAACAGGATCGACACGGCCATCGACATCGTGAACTGCTGATAGATCACGCCGACCGAACCGCTCGACATCGCCATCGGCAGGAACACGGCCGTCAGCACCAGCGTGATGCCGATGATGGCGCCGGTGATTTCCTTCATGGCCTTGATCGTCGCGTCCTTCGGCGACAGGCCTTCTTCCACCATCAGGCGTTCGACGTTCTCCACGACGACGATCGCATCGTCGACGATGATCCCGATCGCGAGCACCATGCCGAACATCGTCAGCACGTTGATCGAGAAGCCTGTCATCAGCATGACCGTGAAGGTGCCGAGCATCGCCACCGGCGCGACGATCGCCGGAATCAGCGTGTAGCGCACGTTCTGCAGGAACAGGTACATCACCAGGAACACGAGCACCATCGCTTCGATCAGCGTGTGAATCACCTTCTCGATCGAGATCTTCACGAACGGCGCGGTGTCGAACGGGATCGAGTAGGTCATGCCGGACGGCATCGTCTTGGCGATCATGTCCAGTTGCTCGCGCACGGCCTCGGCGGTCTTCACCGCGTTGGCGCCCGGCGCCAGCTGCACGCCGGCGAAGGTCGCGGGTTTGCCGTTCTCGCTGTTGACGAAGGTGAACGACTGCGGGCCGAGCTCGACCCGCGCGACGTCGCCGAGCACGACCTTCGAGCCGTTCGCGTTCGCGCGCAGCACGATCTTCGCGAACTGTTCGGGCGACGTGAGCTGGCCTTGCGCGGTGAGCGGTACCGTGACGCGCTGGCCCGGCAACGCGGGCGCCGCACCGAGGCTGCCCGGGGCGATCTGCACGTTCTGCTGGCTGACGGCGGTCGTCAGGTCGTTCATCGACAGGCCGTAGGTGATCAGCTTCTGCGGATCGACCCAGATGCGCATTGCCTGTTCGGAGCCGAACAGCTGCACCTTGCCGACGCCTTCGACACGGCGCAGATCCTCGACGACGTTGCGCGCCATGTAGTCGGCC
Source organism: Burkholderia sp. Ap-955 (assembly GCF_011753045.1). Lineage (NCBI taxonomy): Bacteria > Pseudomonadati > Pseudomonadota > Betaproteobacteria > Burkholderiales > Burkholderiaceae > Burkholderia > Burkholderia sp. Ap-955. The sequence continues at coordinate 56,800 of NZ_VWWH01000002.1, read as the reverse complement.
AGCGCATTTTCGTCGTAGCGGCCGCTGTCCGACTTCAGGCCGACGAACAACAGGAAGCCCGTGGAGGCAGACTCGACGATCACGCCGTTTTGCCGCACGACGGGCGGCAGGCGCGGCTCGACCGACTTGAGCTTGTTCTGCACCTCGACCTGCGCCATCGCGGAATCGGTGCCCGGCTTGAAGGTCGCGGTGATCTTCGCTTGGCCGGACGTATCCGACGCCGATTCGAAGTACAGCAGGTTCCGGACGCCGGACAGCTCGCGCTCGATGAGGCTCAGCACGCTGTCGGTCATCGTCTGCGGCGTGGCGCCCGGGTAGGTGGCGGTAATGGTGACGGTCGGCGGCGCGACCGACGGATAGCGCGCAACCGGCAGTTCGGGGATGGCGATCAGGCCCAGCAGGATGATGAAGAGGGCGATCACCCACGCGAAGACCGGGCGCCGGATGAAGAATTGGGACATGACTGGATGCTCCCCGTGACTCAGTGCGACGAAGCGGTCTTGACCGCTTCAGGCGCCTTCCATGCGGTCGCCGTCACGGTCGCGCCGTCGCTCAGGCGCTCCATGCCTTCGACGACGACCTTCTGGCCCGCCTGCAGACCCGACTTGACGCGATAGCTGCGGTTCGTCAGCTCGCCCACTTCGATGGCCTTCAGGTGCGCCTGGCTCTTCGCGTCGAGCACCCAGACCTGCGGCTTGCCGCCCGCGCGGACGATCGCCTGTTGCGGCACGGTCAGTGCGTTCTCGAAGTGCCCACGCGGGATGCGGGCACGCACGTACATGCCCGGCAGCAGCTCGCGCTTCGGGTTGTCGACCAGCACGCGCAGCAGCACGTCGCCGGTGCCCGGGTCGACGTTGACGCCCGAGAACAGCATGCGGCCCTTCACGTCGTATCGCGAGTCGTCGTCGCGCAGCACGTCGACCGGCAGCCCGTTGCCCGCGGTGTCCGGCTGGGCCGCGAGCGCGCCGCGCAGCGATTCGAGCGACGCGGCCGGTTGGCGCACGTCCACATAGACCTGGTCGATCTGCTGGATGCGTGCCATCGGCTGGCTGTCGCTGCTCGCGACGAGCGCACCCTCGGTCACGAGGGCCTGGTCGATGCGGCCCGTGATCGGCGCCTCGACGGTCGCGAACTTCAGGTCGAGCTGGCGGCGTGCGAGCGTCGCGCGCGCCTGCGCGACGTCGGCGGCCGCCTGGTCGCGTTGCGACACCGAGTCGTCGTACACCTGACGGCTGATCGCGTCGGCCTCGACCAGCGGTTTGAGACGGGTGGTCTGCACCTTGGCCCGCGCGAGCGCCGCTTCCGCGCGTTGCAGGGCCGCGGCGGCCGTGTCCATGTCGGCCTTGAACGGCGCCGGGTTGATCTGGAACAGCGGCTGGCCGGCACGGACTTCCGTGCCCTGCTCGAACAGCCGCCGCTGCACGATGCCGCTGACCTGCGGCCGGATCTCGGCGATCCGGACGGCCGCGACGCGGCCCGGCAGGTCTTCGGTCAGGTCGAGGGGGGCGCCTGCCAGCGTCATCGCCGCAACCGGGGTGGCCGGCGCGGCGGCCTGCTGTTCGGTGGGCCCGCAGCCCGCCAGCATCGCCGCCACCAGCGCGCACACGGCGCCGTAGCAGGCTCGTTTCTGATTTTTCATGTGGACTCCATGGGACGCAGGCACCCAGTGGCCCGCATTTTCGGATCGAAGTGTGCGTGCGCCCGATGGAGTTTTTTGTGCGGAAAGATGGAGGTTTGATGGAGGGGGTGAAAGATTCGCGGAAGGGCGATCCGGACGCGGGGCGAGCCGGAAGATGACGGGCGCCGGGGCGGCCTGGCGCTATCAGGAAGCGGGGTTGGCGGCGCCGGAATCCCGGAATGCCGCAATCGTCTGATGAAATGCCAGTGGCCGTGCGTGCCGTCGGCATGCACGGGTCGGTGCCTGGGGGGATGCGATCGCGCGGTTCACTTCGGTGGGGGCGGCGCGGGCATGGATCAGGGCCGCCGCGCCTCCCGTTCCGCCGCAGCGGCGGCCCGGAGGGCGCGAGAAGGCGGAGCGGCGGCCCGGCGCACAAGGCGCGTCGACCGCTCGCCGGGAGATTTACCGTGGGTCGGTATCGGCGGTGCGCTGCGTGGCGGACGGCACGTCCTTCCGGCTCGACGCCGCCACGCGCACCGATGCGGGGCTGTCGGGCCAGCGCAACGTGAACGACGTGCCGCCGCGCGCGGTTGGGCGACACGATGCCTCTCCGTCGTGCGCCTGCGCAATGGCCGCCACCACGGCCAGCCCCAGGCCGCTGCCGCCCTTCTGGTCGGAATGCGTATCGTCCACGCGCCGGAAGGCATCGAAGATCCGGGCTGCGCAATCGGCGGGGATGCCCGGCCCTTCGTCTTCGACCACCAGCTGGCACGCCCCGTTTTCGACCCGTGTGTGAATGCGGATCGCACCGGGCACCGCGTAGCGCCGTGCATTCTCCAGCAGGGCGAGCAGCGCCTGGCGCATCCGGAACGCGTCGCAGCGCACGGGCCGCGTATCGAGATCGAGCACCATGTGTTGCCCGGCCGCGGCCAGCGAATCCTCGAACATGTCGACGACCGCCTTGACGTGCATCGCCAGGTCGGTCTCCTGGATGCTGACGCTCAGATGCCCGCTTTCGGCGAGGCTGATCACGCGGAGATCCTCGATCAGGCGCGTCAATCCCTCGGCCTGGGTCAACAGGCTTCGGAACAGCGCCTCGCCCGGCTGGAAGACGCCTTCGGCCAGACCCTGCAACCGCCCGCGCAGGACCGTGACCGGCGTACGCAGTTCGTGCGCGATCGCGGCATTCCAGAATGCCTGCTCGTCCGTCATGCGCTGCAGCTGGGCGGCAAGCGCATTGAAGTCGTCCGCGATCAGCGCGGCTTCGCGAATCGATCGATCGCCGGCAACGGCGCGTGCGGTCAGGTCGCCCCTGGCGACGCGGCGAATGCCGTCCGCGACCGAGTTGAGCGGCACCAGGATCCGATGCGCGAGCCGGGTCGACACGACAATGGCGAGTATCAGGCCGATCAGCAGCGTGACGCCCAGGCATATCCACTCGGGGTTGGACGGAATCCAGCTTGCCTGGTGGCAGAACTCGCCCCAGTGCCGGAGCATCACGTAGTAGAACACATAGGTCATCAGCACGACGATCAGCATGATGCCGAGCGCCAGCTCCGCCATCGACACCGCAATCTTGCGGCCCAGACCACTGAGTTTCATTTCGTGCTCCCAAGCGTGGCGTTGCGTCGATTCACGACGGGACAGTCGTGCGGTTGGATAGCTGTGGCGTCAAGGGAGGGGTGTGATCGAGGCGGGCGAGCGGCATGCCTCGGTGCGTCGAGGTTTGCCGCGGCAGGTGTGCCGGAGGTGTGATGTCGCTCGAGACCGGAAAAGGCCGGGCTTGTATCGACGGGATCCTTCCCGGCCGACAGAGACAGCGGCCAAACAGCGCGATGTGTGCGGGACGGTATGCGTTCTTCAATCATGGTGTCCGCTTGGGATTCTGCTATTCACTTCATCGAATCGCAATATTACCGCACGTAATTGGCCATCGGATGACACGATGATTCGGTGTACGTTGGAACGCGCGCGGCGAGATCGTCGTTTTCCCGCTGCCGTTGGGGATGATGAGGTCCGGCTTGAAGTTGCAGCGCCGGGCCATTCCAGGCGACGCGATAAAGTGTCGACCCGCAGGCGGCACACGCTGGGAGAGCAGCGTCCTCGCTGATCGAGTGTTCTGAACGATGAAAGACGATACGTGAGAACGTCTGGACGTCTTCACACGCGAGGACTCGGTTGGCCGCTGTTCGGCGTCGAAGCCGTCCGCTCCCATAACCTGCTCCCTTCACGCGCCCCCATGACTGGCTCCCATCGGCGATGTCGAAGGGGGCCGGCGCGCAAGCGTGTCACGCGAGGACTTCCGCGCCGGTCTATCCGCCCGTGACTGGCGCCGCCGCAGCGTGCACCTTCGCCGCCCGGATACACTGACGCCTTCGCCGTATGCGTCGCGGCAGCGTGGGCCGTCGGCAGCGGATTCGTGGAGAGATCACCCATGAGCATCGTCGTTCGTCGAAAGCAGATAGCCATCCGCTTGTGCCGGGTGCTCATCTCGGGCGCGTTGGTCGCTTCCGTCGTCGGCTGTGCAGCGACGGCGGTCGACGACACGTCCATCGCGCCGGATCTGCATGAAACCGTCGTCAAGGTTCCGGTCGATGAGGGGGCGAGCACGCGGGACATCGTCGCCACCACCTACATGCCGGATGGCCCCGGGCCCTTTCCGCTGATCGTGCTGAGCCACGGTAGCCCGCCCGATCCGCGCGACCGGCCGAAGGTGCGCCGCTACCGCGCGTTGCCGCAGATCCGGACGTTCGTAAAGCTCGGCTTCGCGGTCATCGTGCCGATCCGCCGCGGGTACGGGGCGACGGGCGGGGTCGATGAAGAGGATGCGGGTTCGTGCCGGCATCCCGATTACCTCGCTGCCGGCCAGCAGGCCGCGCGCGATGTGCTCGCGGCCGTGCGGTATGCACAGATGTTGCCGCAGGTGGATCGAAACCGTGTCGTGCTGGTCGGGCAATCGGCGGGTGGTTTTGCGTCGCTCGCGGCGGCTAGCTACGCGCCGCAAGGGGTGGTCGCGGTGGTGAATTTCTCGGGTGGGCGTGGGGGGAACCCGACGACTCATCCCGGCATGCCGTGCGATCCGAAGCAGATGGCCGACACGATCGGGCATTTCGCAAGCACGACGCGGGTGCCGGTGCTGTGGCATTACGTGCAGAACGACAAGTATTTCGCGCCGGAGGTCGTGGCGACCTGGTTTGCCGCGTTTCAAGGGGCGGGTGGGCGCGGGCAGATGGTTGTCGAGCCGCCGTTTGGCAAGAACGGGCACGGGATGTTTGCGGTCAAGGAGGCGATACCGATCTGGTTGCCGCACTTTGAGGCGTTTGTGGGGCCGTTGGTGGTGGTGAAGTAGGTGAGCTGATTCGGGGGGCGGTCGAATCGGGTCGCAGGGAGTGGGCACTTGCCTGTTGTGATCGTCGGCCGCTGGTCGAACGGTGGAGCGCGCTTGCGAGTCGTGGTTGCTGGCAGACTCGCATGGTCAAGTGGACCTTTCCCGCGCTATGAGGACGCTAACGTACCCGTGCGTCTGCGAGCGGTACTTCAATGACCGGTAGTGCCTGTCCTTTGCTTGAAAGGGCCCCGGTCAGAAAGATGAGCCGAGGCCCGCGCTACAGGGTGTTGCAGCGGCCGCTGCCGGCCCGAAACAGGCATTTCCCGTGCCAGACCGAATGACCCGAGCTCACTCGTCAACGGTCGATCGCGTCGCCACGTTCAAGAACATCGCCGAATGATTTCGAGGTCCTCAACACGCTCGACGGAGTAGTGTCCGTCGTGGCTGTCAATGTGATACACATCGACCTTCATCGGCGTTCCAAAACGGACTGTTACCTCATAATTTTCCCCGGATTTGGGGGTGAAGCGAAAGGCGCTGTCGTATTGGTCTCGTCCCGGAAGGGTAACGCGCAGCGTCAGCAAGTGATCCGCTTGCATCCTGAGTTCGAAGTAACTTTGGTCGATATATTTATCGGCGATCGGCATTCCCAGCCGCGGCTGCTGTCGATGCGCCGAAAAGAGAATGATCGTGTGGTCGTCTTTGAAAGGAATACCCGCCACGCCAATGGGTTCGCCGCCCAGTGGATCGCTCGGCACGTAGCAACCCGGCAACGGAGGGGGTTGATAGAGGTAGAACGTACCTTCGCCGATTTCACGGAAGCGAACGTTTGCAGTCGGCACGCCTGGCGGTGGCATGTAGTTTGTTGTTACACACCCTGTCACCGACAAGGAGAATGCAAATATCGCCAATCGAGTCACGAGTTTCGCCGCTGATGCCTTTACTTTCATTGGTGCGCAACCTCGTGTTTTACCTCTACCGTGCCGCTATAAGCATTGGGGATCGCCCACCGTTTGCCGGTTTGTGCCGTGAGAATCATCCGATCGGATTCTGACGAAGCCGAGTAGAGGATAAAGAATCGTGCGCCAGAAGGGACGATGAAGTAGGTTTGTCTGTAGTGGCCCTTCACGAAGGTCGATCCGTCGGTGCTCTCGAATGACTCGACGTTGCTGATAACGCGCTTGTCAGCATCGAGGAACATGACATACGGCTTCAGCACCGTTGCCAGCGGCAACCACGAACTCGAAAACCATGTGCGGACACGCAAAGTGGTCGCCGTGGACTGTTGATCCAGGGAGAAGGGAGCATAGACGCCAAGGCCGTCTGGAAATCGAGCCACCGGAGAAGTGCTCGCGTCGAAGTCAATCGTCTTTGCATCGTTCAGTGCAAGTGGCTGATAAGACATCTCTGCGTAGCTCTTCACGCCGATCCGTGATTCAACCAAAGGCGTAGCCACAAGTTGCCGGGTTGCACATCCACTAAGCGCCGCACAAATTAGCCCGATTCCAATCCAGAATTGCCGTTTCACGTCGTTCCCGAAACTCGATTTCCCAATAGATCCCTGATTACGGCAATCGGAGGCGATTCTTTAGCTCAAACGCGTGGATGAGCAATGTCCACCGCAAACAGGCCGGAACTCGGTGTCCGATGGCCGACGCAAAACGGACGTCTCACCTATCTCGGCGTACGTGTCGCCTTGGCCGGCAAGCGCGACCGCTATTGCGGCAATCCAGCCGCGGCTGCCACTCGGATAGCCCCGGCCGGGTATGTGGATTGCTCGCCGATACATCGGAAGAATAAAACCCACCCCCGCCCAAACCCCCACCCAGCCAGCCTTCCCCCGCCTAACCCCCAAATCCCGTGGCCGATTTTGTCACCACATGGGCCGGATATGACAATAAGAATCGCCCGCCCTAGGATTACGATGCCTCACGTCGTCGCCCGGGCCTGAGCCGGTTTTACCGCCTCTCGCCCCATCGCGCCCCTCATATATCGTCTGATTGGAACATCGACCATGAGCTATCACGCCCCCGTCAAGGACATGCTGTTCGTGCTGAAGGAACTGGCCGGCATCGACGCCGTTGCGCAGTTGCCGGGCTTCGAGGATGCCGGTTACGACACGGCGCAGGCCGTGCTCGACGAATCCGCGAAATTCTGCGGCGAGGTGCTGGCCCCGCTGAACGTCGAAGGCGACCGCAACCCGAGCAGCTGGAAAGACGGCGTCGTAACCGCGACGCCGGGCTTCGCGGAAGCATTCCGCCAGTTCGTCGAAGGCGGCTGGCAGGGGCTGCAGCATCCGTCCGAATACGACGGCCAGGGGCTGCCGAAGCTGATTGCGACGCCGTGCATCGAGATGCTGAACGCATCGAACCTGTCGTTCGCGCTGTGTCCGCTGCTCACCGATGGCGCGATCGAAGCGCTGCTGACGGCCGGCACCGACGAGCAGAAGCAACGTTACGTGCCGAAGCTGATCTCGGGCGAATGGACCGGCACGATGAACCTGACCGAGCCGCAGGCCGGCTCCGACCTCGCGCTGGTGCGCTCGCGTGCCGAGCCGCAGGGCGACGGCACGTACAAGGTGTTCGGCACGAAGATCTTCATCACGTGGGGCGAGCACGACATGGCGGACAACATCGTCCACCTGGTGCTGGCGCGCACGCCGAACGCGCCGGAAGGCGTGAAGGGCATCTCGCTGTTCATCGTGCCGAAGTTCCTGGTCAACGACGACGGCTCGCTCGGCGCGCGCAACGACGTGCATTGCGTGTCGATCGAGCACAAGCTCGGGATCAAGGCGAGCCCGACGGCGGTGCTGCAGTACGGCGACCATGGCGGCGCGATCGGCTACCTGGTCGGCGAGGAAAACCGCGGCCTCGAATACATGTTCATCATGATGAACGCGGCGCGCTTCGGCGTCGGCATGCAGGGCATCGGCGTGGCCGACCGTGCGTACCAGAAGGCGGCCGAATTCGCGAAGGAGCGCGTGCAGAGCCGCCCGGTGGACGGGTCGGCCAAGCAGTCGGTGACGATCATCCATCACCCGGACGTGCGACGCATGCTCGGCACGATGCGCGCGCTGACCGAAGGCGCGCGGGCATTGGCCTACGTGGCCGCCGCGCACAGCGACATTGCCCACCGCCATTCGGACGAGGCGACGCGGGCCCGTCATCAGGCAATCTACGAGTATCTGGTGCCGGTGGTGAAGGGCTGGAGCACGGAAATGGTGAACGACGTGGCGAGCCTGGGCGTGCAGGTGCACGGCGGGATGGGCTTCATCGAGGAGACGGGCGCGGCGCAGTATTACCGCGATGCACGTATCCTGGCGATCTACGAAGGCACGACGGCGATCCAGGCGAACGACCTGGTGGGCCGCAAGACGATGCGCGACGGCGGCGCGGTGGCGAAGGCGCTGATCGCGGAGATCGGCGACACGGTGGCGGCGCTGGGCAAGCTGGACGGCGCGGCGGCTGCGTCGGTGAAGGCGCAGCTGGAGAAGGGTGCGAAGGCGCTGTCGTCGGTGGTCGATTACGTGGTGGCGAACGTGAAGCAGGACCCGAACGCGGTGTTCGCGGGCAGCGTGCCGTACCTGAAGCTGGCGGGCGTGGTGCTGTGCGGGTGGCAGATGGGCCGCGCGCTGGTGGCGGCGCACGCGAACCGCGCGAGCGACCCGGCGTTCTTCGATGCGAAGATCGCGATCGCGCAATGCTATGCGGAGCACGTGCTGGTGCAGGCGGGCGCATTCGAAGCGTCGATCGTCGGCACGAAGGGCAACGAGGGCGTGCTCGCGTTGACGGAAGATCAGTTCTGACCGGCTGACGGTCGGGACGCAGGAGGAGACAGGATTTTGACCACACAGGACTTGCTCGCGCAGTACGGCCCGCGCGAATCGATGGAATACGACGTCGTGATCGTCGGCGGCGGCCCCGCCGGGCTGTCGGCGGCGATCCGGCTCAAGCAGCTGGCCGCCGAGAAAGGCACCGAGATCGGCGTGTGCGTGCTCGAGAAGGGCTCCGAGATCGGCGCGCACATCCTGTCCGGCGCGGTGATGGACCCGCGCGCGATCACCGAGCTGTTCCCCGACTGGAAGGAACGCGGCGCGCCGCTCGACGTCGAGGTGACGGAAGACCGCTTCCTGTTCCTGTCCGAGAAGAGCGCGGTCACCACGCCGAACTGGGCGCTGCCCGCCAACTTCCAGAACCACGGCAACTACGTGATTTCGCTGGGCAACGTCACGCGCTGGCTTGGGGCACAGGCCGAAGCGCTGGGCGTCGAGATCTTCCCCGGCTTCCCCGCTGCCGAAATCCTGTACAACGACGACGGCTCGGTGAAGGGCGTTGCGACCGGCAACATGGGCGTGGGCAAGGACGGCGAGCCGACCGAGAACTTCCAGCTCGGCATGGAGCTGCACGCGAAGTACACGCTGTTCGCCGAAGGCTGCCGTGGCCACCTCGGCCGCCAGTTGATCTCGAAGTTCAAGCTCGATGCGAACGCGGATCCGCAAGCCTACGGGATCGGCATCAAGGAGCTGTGGGAGATCGACCCGGCCAAGCACAAGCCGGGCCTCGTGATCCACACGGCCGGCTGGCCGCTGAAGTCGGACACCTACGGCGGCTCGTTCCTGTATCACATGGACAACAACCAGGTCGTGGTCGGCTTCGTGGTCGGCCTCGGCTACACGAATCCGTACCTGTCGCCGTTCGAGGAATTCCAGCGCTACAAGACGCATCCGTCGATCCGCGCGTTCCTGGAAGGCGGCAAGCGCGTGTCGTACGGCGCGCGTGCAATCACGGCCGGCGGGCTGCTGTCGCTGCCGAAGACGGTGTTCCCGGGCGGCGCGTTGATCGGCGACGACGCGGGCTTCCTGAATGCTTCGCGGATCAAGGGCAGCCATGCGGCGATCAAGACCGGCATGCTGGCAGCCGACGCCGCATTCGACGCGGTGCAGGCCGGCCGCCAGTCGGACGAGCTCAACGCGTACCCGGATGCCTTCAAGCAATCGTGGCTGTACACGGAGCTGTACCGCGCGCGCAATTTCAAGCAGTGGATGGCCAAGGGGCTGTACCTCGGCACGCTGATGGTCGGGCTCGAGCAGAAGGTGATGGGCGGCAACGTGCCGTGGACGCTGCACCACAAGCACGCGGACCACGAGATGTTGAAGCCCGCATCGCAATGCCAGCCGATCGAGTATCCGAAGCCGGACGGCAAGCTGACGTTCGATCGCCTCTCGTCGGTGTTCATCTCGAACACGAACCACGAGGAGAACCAGCCGGCGCACCTGACGCTGAAGGATGCGAACGTGCCGGTGAACGTGAACCTGCGCACGTACGCGGGGCCGGAAGCGCGCTTCTGCCCGGCGGCCGTGTACGAGTTCGTGAAGAACGACGACGGCAGCGACCGCCTGGTGATCAACGCGCAGAACTGCGTGCACTGCAAGACCTGCGACATCAAGGACCCGACGCAGAACATCGTGTGGGTTACGCCGGAAGGCGGCGGCGGGCCGAACTACCCGAACATGTAACGCAACGCATCCCCGCGCCTGCGGGCGCGAACGAACCGGAGTGAGACGATGAGCAATGCAGCGAAAGAAGTCGTGGTGGTGAGCGGTGTCCGTACCGCGATCGGTGATTTCGGCGGCAGCCTGAAGGATTTCTCGCCGACCGACCTCGGTGCGAAGGTGGTTGCCGAAGTGCTGTCGCGTGCGAACGTGTCGGGCGACGCAGTCGGGCATGTCGTGTTCGGCCACGTCGTGAACACCGAGCCGAAGGACATGTATCTTGCGCGTGTCGCGGCGATCAACGGCGGCGTGGCGCAGCACACGCCCGCGCTGACCGTGAACCGCCTGTGCGGTTCGGGCCTGCAGGCGATCGTGTCGGCCGCGCAGACGATCATGCTCGGCGACGCCGACATCGCGATCGGCGGCGGCTCGGAAAGCATGAGCCGCGCCCCGTACACCGTGCCGGCCGTGCGCTTCGGCCAGCGCATGGGTGACGGCAAGCTCGTCGACATGATGCTCGGCGCGCTGCACGACCCGTTCCAGACGATCCACATGGGCGTGACGGCAGAGAACGTCGCGGCGAAGTACGGCATCTCGCGCGACGCGCAGGATGCGCTGGCGCTCGAATCGCATCGTCGCGCGGCGCGCGCGATCGCGGAAGGGCGCTTCAAGGATCAGATCCTGCCGATCTCGATCCGCACGAAGAAGGGCGAGGTTGCGTTCGACACCGACGAGCACGTGCGTCACGACGCAAGCGCGGACGATTTCACGAAGCTGCGCCCGGTGTTCGCGAAGGAGAACGGCACCGTGACGGCCGGCAACGCGTCGGGCATCAACGATGCGGCCGCGGCCGTGCTGATGATGAGCGCGGACGCCGCGCGCGCGCAGGGCGTGAAGCCGCTCGCCCGCCTCGTTGCGTATGCGCACGCGGGTGTCGATCCGGCGTACATGGGCATCGGCCCGGTGCCGGCCACGCAGAAGGCGCTCGAACGCGCGGGCCTGAAGATCAGCGATCTCGACGTGATCGAGGCGAACGAGGCGTTCGCGGCCCAGGCGTGCGCCGTCACGCAGGAGCTCGGCCTCGATCCGGCGAAGGTCAACCCGAACGGCTCGGGTATCTCGCTCGGTCACCCGATCGGCGCGACCGGTGCACTGATCACGGTCAAGGCGCTGTACGAATTGAAGCGCATCGGCGGGCGTTACGCGCTCGTGACGATGTGTATCGGCGGCGGCCAGGGGATTGCTGCGATCTTCGAGAACATCTGATAATCGAACGCTCAGCACCCGAACACACAGGAAATTTCATGGCCATCGAAATTGTCGGCGTCGTGGGCGCCGGAACCATGGGCAACGGCATTGCGCAGACCGCCGCCGTTGCGGGTCTCAACGTCGTGATGATCGACGTCAGCGACGCGGCGCTCGAAAAGGGCATCGCGACGCTGAAGGGCAGCCTCGAGCGGCTCGTGTCGAAGGACAAGCTCGACGCCGCCACGCGCGATGCGGCGTTGGCGCGCATCACGACGTCGACCGACTACGCGAAGCTCGCAGCGGCCGATATCGTGATCGAAGCCGCGACCGAGAACGTCGAGCTGAAGGGGCGCATCCTGAAGCAGATCGAGGCCGTCGCGCGGCCCGAAGCGATCATCGCGACCAACACGTCGTCGATCTCGATCACCGCGCTCGCGGCGCCGCTTGCCGATCCGGCGCGCTTCGTCGGCATGCACTTCTTCAACCCGGTGCCGCTGATGCCGCTCGTCGAGATCATCCGCGGGCTGCAGACGAGCGACGCGACCGCGTCGGCGGTGCGCGAGCTGACCGAGCGTTTCGACAAGTCGCCGATCGGCGTGCGCAATTCGCCGGGCTTCGTCGTGAACCGGATTCTCGTGCCGATGATCAACGAGGCGTTCTTCGTGCTGGCGGAAGGCATCGCGTCGGCCGAGGAGATCGACGCCGGGATGAAGCTCGGCGCGAACCACCCGATCGGGCCGCTCGCGCTGGCCGACCTCGTCGGCCTCGACGTGTGCCTCGCGGTGATGGACGTGTTCGTGAAGGACTTCGGCGATCCGAAGTATCGCGCATGCCCGCTGCTGCGCGAGATGGTGACGGCTGGCAGGCTCGGGCGGAAGACCGGGCGTGGGGTGTACGACTACAGCAAGTAAGCAGAGGGCTGGAAAAGCTTCAACGCGGGTGGCGAGTCGTGCCGGATGGTGTCGTTCATCCGGTGCGGTTCGCCACCCGCGTTTTTCATTCAGGGAAGTGGCTCGCCGAATTCTGTCCGCCGGTTGAATTATTTAGAAAATCGATTTTAATCGTTAAATAATTAAACCAATTAAGGTGAATATCTTTCATATCGATTAAATTGACGTTTCAGTGTGTATATTATATCTTGGTTGCCTAAAAACAATCGAGAGAAAATAAAGTGGCAATAAACGAGGGGCTTCAAAAAACCGCCGCTGTTCGGCCATCGTCGCTTCCGCCACGCGAGGGCGCAGTTCATTGGCCGGCAAGGACGTCGGGGGCGACATGGCGCAACGGCGCGGTCGATGCGATCGCCCGAGTTGGCCGCCACGAATGGAAGAAGGGCTGCGGCTACCATCGACGCTCGCTTGCGGAGAACGCGATGTATCGCTTCAAGACGCTCACGGGTAACTGCCTGTGGGCACTGCGTATCGACTCGCAGGCGACTGAGATTGCCATTCGCGTGGGCGTGATCAACCGCATGGCGGACCTCGCGCGCCCGCAATCCGTTCGTATTACTTGAAATCATGAACATAGGCCTTGCCTCGTCCCATGTCCAATTTATGCAACAACGCCCATTTTTGCGCTGGTTTTCTGAAAATCGATCCATTGCCATCCCACCCATTAAAGCACGGTTTCTGATCGTGCGGATGTCGTTCGCCTATTCGCTTTCAAGGACGTGAAAGGCCGGTGCGAATCGGCGGGGCGCGGTCGTCCGGACCACGGCGCCGCGGTGCGCGCCCGTCGGCAATGAGGGGCGCGTGGTTTCCACTCTCACTTCAGGATGGATACATGCAACGCAAAGCTTGGGTTATCGCAGTGGCGACGGCCGTTGCCGCGCTTTCCGCTCATGCACAGCAGGCGGACGGCGTCGCGCCCGCCAAGGCTCAGGACGAGATCGTCAATTACCAGGCGGTCGGCAATGCCGCCGGCGTGACCAAGATCTATCGTTCGATCCGCACCACGGATCCCGCCGATGCGCGCAGGACGGTCGTCGTCGAACAGGTGCTGAAGCAGGTCGCGCCGGGCCGCGTGAGCTTCGTGCGCGGCGAGCAGTCGGCCGAGACGACGCGGCATCGGCAGCAGCAATGCGCGCAACGCGGCGCGGTCGATGTGACCGACGAGTCGGACGTGACGATCGACGAGCGGGTCCTCGATTTCGCGCTGTGCCGCAGCACCGCCCCGATGCCGGCCGAGGTCGCCCGCGCCGCGAAGGCCGGCGGGACCGCGACCGCGAAGGCGATCGCCAACGACCAGGGCATCACGATCATCGTGCCGGGGATCCTGGCTCATGTCCTCCAATTCACCGATTTGCCGGTCCACCTGTGGGTATCGACGGCGCAGATCGGAAACGTGCCCATGTCGCTCTACTCCGAGCCGTTCGGTGTCGTCAACTTTACGGGCTATACGAATGGCGGGGTCGTGCTGTTCCAGCCGGTCTTTTCGGTTCGCGCCGTCAAGCTTGGCGAGTTCCCGATCAACGCGCGCGCTTGCGGGCCCGGCATCGGTTGCTTCGCGGACTCGCGCGGCCGGATCAACGTGGTGCGTTAAGGATGGTCGGGGCCGGGGCCGTCGGGCCCCGTCTCCGACATGACGGCCGCGCGGCGCAACCGGGGTGGGCGTGTCCGTCGCGTCCGAATGGCGGCGATCCGTCCGCGCCCGGCAATCAGGCGCGCTTCATCGCGCACGAGGCATCGTGGCTGCGGCCGGAGTTCAAGGTGTGGAACCTCGAGCACGAGTTCACGCACTATCTCGACGGCCGCTACGACATGGCGGGCGACTTCTCGGTGGGCACCGCGAAGCCGACCGTGTGGTGGATCGAAGGCGTCGCCGAGTATCTGTCGAGAAAGAACGACAACCCGGAGTCGATCGACGCGGTGCGCACGGGCGCGTACCGGTTCTCGGACGTGCTCGGCACGCGTTACGCGTCGAGCGACTACGTCACGCGCGCGTACCGGTGGGGCTACATGGCGACGCGCTTCATGTTCGAGCGCCATCGCGCGGACGTCGACACCATCGTGTCCCGCTTCCGGGCGGGCGATTACGATGGCTACGCAAACTATGTCGCGTACATCGGCAATCGCTACGACACCGAGTTCGCCGACTGGGCGCGCAGCGCGACGACGGCGGGCGAGCCGCCGGTGCCGGCGAAGCGCTGACCGGCACGGGCCGGCGCCGCGTGATCGGGCGCCGGCCACCGTGGCGCCCGACGCACCCGAGAGGGAGCAGGGAGCAGGAAGTGGCCCTCGAACGGAAATTCGAGGGCCGCGGCGCGTCGACCTGACGTGCCGCCACCGCGCTAGCGATTCGTGCCGGTATCGGCAACATAGTTTGCGATACTGAAGAAACGATAATCGTCAAGCAGATCCGGCCCCGGGAACCCCTCCGGATGAATCCGCCCGTGAATCGGGCTGTCGGGGCGCAGGCCGGCCAGGGTCAACGCAAGCGTGAATTCGTTGAACGGCGCCATGAATTGACGCGACACGAAATGCATGCCCCAGTTGAACACCGACGGAAGCTGCTCGGTGCGCAACCACGTGTCCGGCCCGCCCGGCGCACGCGCGCAAAGATTCTCCGCCCACGGGCTATGCCCTTCCACGATGAGAAAGCCGTGCTTTGCGTGGGGCTTCCAGCGGGTCAGGAAATCGATGAGATCCGCCGCCGCCACGTAACCGGGAACGAGGCCTTCCGCATCGCTATATGCCACCTTGAACGCCCGCTTGATCGGGTCGAGCGCGATCGGCAGCTCGGCCTGATCCGATACCGTCAGGACGCCCGCATAGTGCTGATCGACAACCGCGCGCAGGCGTGTGCGATCGACGGTGCGCAGATGGCGCTCGAGGATCGCTTCGGCGGCGTCCTTGCGACGAATGCTCAACCGGCGGTTGTGGACCAGGAACATGAAGGTATGCAACAAGTCGCTCAGTCGCGCCGGGCGCACGCTGCCGTCCGGCTGCCTGACGGTCGGGCCGCTTTCGGCCACGGCTTCGTCGTAGCGGTCGGGCCGGGAAATGTCGGCGGCGATCACGCGGACCTGCACGCCGGAGACGTCCCTCAGCGCAGACAGCGTGGCGGCCGCGCGGCCGCGCGCGGATTCGTTGTAGTCCGCACCGATCACGAGCAGCGGATAATCCGCGAGGTGCCGGCCACGCTGCGTCGACGTGATGACGTATTCCGCCAGGCGCTTCAGCGCGCTGCCGTCGCCGCAGCCCATGTCGGCAATGCCGGCCGGCTGGCGGTCCAGCGGTGTGTCGTCGAACAACGCGCGCAGGATTTTCGTCGTGATTTCCTGCGACGCCGGCCCGGACCCGGCACCGCTCGACGCATATACGTTCATCACGCGATCGATGTGGCCGTCGCTATCGATATCGAGCGGATCGGGATTGCCGAACAGGAGCTCGTCGAGCAACGCATACGAACGCAGATAGGACGCGGGCAACCCCGCGTAAGGGGCTGCAATCGGACGATGAATCCGGCCCGACTCGGTGAGGCGCACCTTTTCCCGATCGGTTTCCGCCATGCCGAACTTGCACATCAACGACCACGCCGCGTGCAGCACGACAGGATCGGCTTGTGTCCAAGCGCCGACCGCGACCCCGTCGGGCTGACCGTCGAGCTTGCCGAGGATGCCGGGCGCCGATTGCGAGTACTGGCCATCCGGCTGCCGTTCGAACACCGGCATGTCGAGTGCGACCCAGGTCGGGCCGAGCAACAGGCCGTCCATCGCCGTGCGCAACTGTCCATTTACCTGGCGCTCCAGATCGGTGGCCGGGAGCGGAAGCTCCGGCCAACCCGCTATGCAGATACGCGCGAGCTGCGCGTACAGCACGCTGTCTTCAGCCGCCATGCGCGTTCGGTGACACAGGGCGTGCAGATGCTGGAGCACCGACGTGGCATTCGCCAGTTGCTCGAACAGCGGGCGGGCGCGCTCCACGCACGCGACGACATATTCGCCGGCCGGGGTGAGCGCATATTCGGCGTCTTCGTCACCGCGATCAAGGGTCAGCCAGCCGGCCAGGCTCAACAGGTTGAGGGCGCCCCACAGAATCCCCAGGTTACGGGTCGGGTCGGGCTGGCGGGACGTGGCGAACGCGCGCATCGAGCGGGGCGCTCCGGCCCGCAGGCCGCGGAACGCGCCGGCAAACACCAGGCGCGCCAGCGTCGGCACGAGCACGATGCCGTTCGCCCAGTTGCAACTGCGCGTGTAGGCCATCACGCGCTGGGCGTCGTGCCGGCCGATGCGCAGCGTGGCCGCGTGGGTGTGTTGCTCGAGCTTGACCGGCAGTTCCATGTCGAGTACCTCGACGCCGATCGGGGTGCCGGCCGACAGGCCGAGCAACGTGCGTGTTTCGTCGGGATAGGCGTCGAGATAGTGTTCGAGCTGCCGGGCCAGTGCGGCGGTGGAATCGCCAAGGTTGAATCGGGCGTGCATAGTGGACGGTCTCACAGGGTCGAAGGTTGGGCTGCAATGGGTGACGATGCATCCGGATCGGCGTGCGCCGCGGCAACCGCCGGCGCGGCGCCGTGAGTCCGCGGCGCGAGGTGAGCGGCCAGCGCGCGAATGGACGGGTAGTCCCAGACCGCGGACGGATCGACAGTCACGCTGAACGTCTCGCTGAGTACGATCGTCATTTCGACGGCGAGGATCGAGTCGAAGCCGATTTCGGCGAACGTCGACTCGCGCGTCAATCGAAGCTTGCGGTGCTTGAGGCGCTCGCCCAGCCACGCGATGAGCCATTGTTCGACGGCATGAATCTGCTGACGCTCGAGTAGGCTCGCCGGTTCGTTCACGGTCGGGGTTGCGGCCGAACCGGCGTCGTCGCCGGCGGGCGCGTCGGGCGCGCCGGCATTGGCGTCCAGCAACGGGTCGACGAGTTGGCTGGCGCCCGGGATCGTTTGCTCGATCGAGCCGATCTCGAACCCGGTGCGCGCGGCCCAGTCGTTCAATTCCGCTGTCGTGGGCAACGCGGATCGCCGGCCGACCTGCCGTTGCGCCGCCTCGATCGCGAGTTCGTACTGGCGCTGCGCCCAGCGCAGCGTGCCGTCGTCGATACGCTGCTGCGCAGCCGCGCGTTCGATCACGGCCAGCAGCAATCCCCATTGCGCGATCGTGCCGAGCCAGTAATTGACCCAGACGGCGGCATGCGCGGCGCCGTCGAGTTTCGGCGCATTGACGAGCCCGTCCTGCGCCAGCCGTGCGCCCAGCTCGCGCAGTTCCCTGGCCAGCGCACCGGCGCTCAGCGCACCCTCGAGATAACGCGGCAAATCGTCGCCGCCGTTGAGCAGGCGGCTGCCCAGGTGAACCAGCAGGGTTTCGGTCGGCCCCTCGAAGATGCGGGTCAGGCGCGCGTCCCGGAAAATCTGCGGTGCGAGGTTGCTTTCGATATACCCCCGGCCACCCAGGAACTGCATCATCTCGTCCGCGGATTGCGACAGCAGCTCGGAGCCGAGCGTCTTCGCGATCAGGAGGCAGTCTTCTGGCAGCGCGACGCCGAGGTCCAGTTCGGTCGCCAGGTGCTCGACCAGCGCGTTGAGCCCGTCGATGCGGTCGCGCAGCTCGCCCAGGCGCAGGCGGCTCAGCGGGTTGTCCAGCAGCAGGCCGGTGCCGATCTGGCGCCGCGCGCCGTAGCGATGCATCAGCTGCGCACAGCGCTTCATTCCGCCCACGCAGACGGAGGCGATGCCAAGGCGCGCGATGTTCATCGCATGCTGAGCGACGGCCATCCCTTGCCCGACGTCGCCGAGCCGGTATGCGTCGCTGATTCGTGCCTGATCCAGATGGAGAGAATTCTGGATCATGCCGCGCACGCCCATCGTCAGTTCTTCGGCGCCGATCCGCACGCCCGGCGTGCCGGGGCGCACCGCCAGACCGACCATGCCGGCACCGTCGGCCTGCTTCGCGAATACGTTGATGATTCCCGCCCATGCGGATGAGCCGCTCCAGCGCTTGTTTCCCGTGACTAGCCAGTCGCCGGAATCGAGGCGCCGTGCGCGGGAGGCAATCGCACGCACATGCGAGCCCGCGCCCGGCTCCGTGATCGCGAATGCGGCCAGCATCCGTCCGCTCGCGAGGCTCGGCAGCAATGCCTCGCGCAATGGCGGCTGCGCATACTGCATGATCGGCAGGATCCCGAGCGTGTTGTTCAGGGCAACGAAGAAAGCCAGGGTCGAATCGATCGCCGCCAACTGCGCCAGCACGCGGGACATGTCGCGCTGGCCGAGGCCGAGACCGCCATGCGAACGGTCGATCGGCATGCCGAGCAGGCCCCGATTCCCGAAATCGAGCACGACGTGCGGCGGAATGGTGCGACGCTCGTCGATGGTTCGCGAATCGATCCGCGTGCGGGCGTAGTGCCTGAGCCAGTCGTTCAGTTCGTCGACGGTGGCGCTGTCGACGCGCCGGTGATCGTTGGCTGCCGGCTGGTCGGCCACGGCTGCCGGATATGCGGGCTGCCGGCGATCGGGCGCGGGTGTCGGTGCGCCGCCCTCGACGTCCCACTGCGCGAGGATCGTCAGCGCGCCGTCGTGCAGTTGCGTGCGGCACGTGCTGCGGCGTACCTTGCCGCTCGACGTTTTCGGCACGCTGCCGGGCGACACCAGCACGATCGCGCTCGGGCCGATGTCGAGGCGGTTCCAGATGGCCTGGCGAATCGCGTCGATGAAGCTGTCGAGATTGCCCTTGCGCTGCGTGCGCTCGACTTCCGCGACGACGATCAGGCGCTCCGCGTCGACCTGGTCGTCCATGAAGGCCGCGCAACCGTTCGGCACGAGTTCCGGCACGCCGACGATCAGCGCGTACTCGATGTCTTCCGAGTAGTAGTTGCGGCCGGCGAGGATCACCATGTCCTTGAGCCGGCCGGTGACGTAAAGCTCGTTGTCCAGAATGAAGCCGAGATCGCCGGTGCGCATGAACACCTGATCCCGATGGCCCGCCAGACTGTGCCGGAAGGTCGAATGCGTCTGTTCGTCCAGACGCCAGTACCCGGCGGCGACGCTCGGGCCGGCCACGCAGATTTCGCCGATGGTCCGATCGGCGCAACGCTCGTTCGTCTCCAGGTCGCGCACGATCACGTGCTGTTCGCCGTCCGTGCGGCCCACGCTGACCAGGACCCGTTCGCCCGGACGATCCAGCGGCTGCTGCGACACGCCCAGGCATTCGCCGCGCAGCACCACGGATTGTTGCTGGAGGGCGGCCTGGTCGACGCATAGCGTCCGGATCGGATGCCGCTCCGTGCGACCGGCGACGTACAGCGTGCCCTCCGCCAGCCCGTAGCACGGCAGAAAACCGTCGGCGGCGAAACCCGCGGCGGCGAAGCGCTGCGCGAAATCGGTCAGGGTGCTGGCGCGCACCGACTCAGCGCCGTTGTAGGCGACCCGCAGGCACGACAGGTCGAGTGTCGCCAGCTGCTCGTCGGAGATCCGCCGGCAGCACATCCGGTAGGCGAAATCCGGCGCGCCGGTCAGATCCGCCCGGTACTGGCTGATCGCACGCAACCACAGGTACGGATGCTGGATGAAGCGTTCCGGGGCCATCAGCACGCTCCGGAAGCCGCCGTAGAGCGACGTCAGGATCACGCTGATCAGGCCCATGTCGTGGTAGGGCGGCAGCCAGCTGACGATCGTGCTCTGCTCGTCATAGGCGAGCCATTCGCGCATCAGCCCCAGGTTGTGCATCAGGTTGCCGTGCGACACCATCACGCCCTTGGGGCTGCCCGTGGTTCCCGACGTGTATTGCAGAAAGGCGATCTGGGAGGGCTGCACGCTGGCGGGCGAATGCAAGGGATCCAGCACCTGCGCGCCCCCGACGTCGAGCAGCGTGCTGCCGGATGCGTCGGTATCGGCGAGCCAGGTCGCGCAGCGCGCATGGTCCTCGGCCGAACACAGAATCGTGTTCGCGCCCGCGTTCTCGACGATGCCGGCGATCCGCACCATATGCTGCCGGTTGCGCGGCGGGTAGGCGGGAACGGCGATGGCGCCCGCATACAGGCACCCCATGAAGGCGCTGACGTAGTCGAGCCCCGGCCGGCACAGCAGCAGGACCCGGTCGCCGATGTCGATCGCGTTCTGCCGCAGCAGCGCAGCGACCCGGCGAGCGCGTGCGTCGAGTTCCGCGAAGGTCATCGATTCGGGCTGTTCCTGTTCGGGCGGGCCGCTCAGGAACACGTAGGCGGTCTTGTCGCCGAGTGCGGCGGCCCGGTTCTGAAGCAGTTCGCTAAGCGTGGTCGGCAAAATCGCAGTGGTCATGTTGTCGTCGCAAGAGGAATGAAAACAGCGAGCAGCGGCCCGGCGCCGGGGCGGCGCCCACGCGTGGCTGCGGCGGGAATCCGAAGGCGGCTATTCGGCGCGATGGAACAGGTCGATCATGTGCATCATGCTTTTGAGATGCAGGAAATGCGGTACCACCCGTTCGCTCCTTGCCGCATAACGTGCAGTCCAGTGATGGGCCAGCTCGTGCGTGGCGGCGGCGTTGCCGCGTACCGCCCGCGCGTCGGCCTCGCGCGCATCGAGGCATGCGCGTGCGTGCCGGACGGCCGAGCGGGCGAACTCGCCGGCGAGGATGCCGTGGTGTCCCAAGGCGAGCCGCGGCGGTTGCAGTTGCTCGATGACGTGCAGCGAGTGCCGATAGGCGAACAGGTCCTGAAAGACCAGCGGCAGCCAATGGGTGGCGCCGTGAAACTCGCCGAGCGCATCCGACACGAAACCGATGTCCAGCTGCGGGCAGTAGTAGCCGAACTGGCAACGGCTGTGGCCCGGCAGCGCGATCGTGCGAATCTGCATCCCGGCGCCGATGTCGAGCTGCGTGCCCGGATTGACCGGGTAGAACGGCAGGTCGGACAACTCGGTGAATTCCGCGTCGACTGCGAGCTGCCAAGACCGCGACGCGTGCGTGTCGAGCTGACGAATGGTTCGGCAGGCCGACGGGCTCTGGAACGCATCGAACGCGTCGGGAGAACCGGATACATGAAGCCACGGCATGCGCGACTTGAGCGTCATCAGCAGGCTGCAATGATCATAGTGCGAGTGGGTGATCAGCCAGTAGCGCAAATGCCGGATGCCGCCGAAGTCCCGCAGCAGGTCGTGAAGCTGCTGCCACACGAGCTCCGTCATGCCGCTCAGGCCGCCCTCGATCAGCGTCGCGGCTTCGTCGTTGACGATCACGTACAGCGGCACGTCGGCCGTGCCGGCGACGGCCAGCCGCGGCTCGATCCATCCCGTGGAAGCGTTCAGCATGTCGTTCAGCTCCGATAGAGCGCGCAGGCCCACGTCGCGCCCGCACCGTAGGTCACGAGGAGGTTGAGCTGCCCGGCCGGCATGCGGCCTTGCTCGCGCGCGAGGGCGAGCGCGACCGGAAACGCCGCACTGGCCATGTTGCCCAGCTGATCGACGGAAATCATGCACCGCTCGCGGGGCAGCCCGAGTTGCCCGATGACCGCGTCGAGGATGCGCAGGTTCGGCTGGTGCGGTACGACCAGGCCGATATCCGACAGCGTCAGCCGGTGCTTGTCGAGCATCTGCCGGCACGCGTCGACGATGCGCCGCGTGGCATCTTCGAACATCGGGCCGCCTTTCATCCGGAAATGGTGCCGGCCGGCCGCGATGTCGTCTTCGTCGATGAAGCGTGGGCGTCGCGCGCCGGGCGCTTCGGTGCTGAGCAGGTCGAACCGGGTGCCGTCGGCGCCGAGCGTCAGGTCGATCAGCCCGTGCGCCGGGTGGTCCGTCGCTTGCAGCAGCAGCGCGGCGGCGCCGTCGCTCAGCAGGATCGACAGGTTGCGGCCCGCATTGCTGGTGTCGATTCGCCGCGACAGAGCCTCGGCGCAGATCAGCAGCACGTTGCGATACAGGCCGCTCGCGAGGAAATGGCGCGCGATCTCGATCCCGTAGAGCCCGCCGCTGCATTGCGCGCGGATATCGAAGCACGGAATCTCCCGCAAGCCGAGCCGGGGCTGGATGTAGCACGCCTGCGACGGATCGTGATGATCCGGCGACAGCGTATTGACGATCAGCAGGTCGACGTCGTGCGCCGCGACGCCGGCGTCGGCCATCGCCCGCTCCGCGGCCGGGCAGGCGAGATCCGCCAGATCCTGATCGGGCGCGAGATAGCGTCGCGCCACGACGCCGGTGCGTTCGCGAATGAACGCGTCGCTGGTGTCGATCATGCCGGCGACTTCGTCGTTGCCGACGATCCGGTCGGGCAGCGCGTGGCCCATTCCGGCGATGACAAGTCGGGCGGTCATGCCTGCACCTCCTGCTCCGTCACGGCGGCGACGGCGTCGCCCGCATCGGTCACGACGGTTTCGCCCCAGCGCCACAATTGCGCGCCGAAGCCCCAGCCTGCGCCGGCCCCGGAAATCACGACCAACGATCCCGGCCGGATCACGCCTTCGCGGATCGACTCGTACAGGGCAAACGGCACGGCGGCCGACACGAGGCACGCGCAGTCGGCCACGCGAATCACGTATTGGTCGGGCTTGAGCCCGAGCCGTTGTGCCCATGCGCGCACGAGCAGCGCCGACGGCTGATGGAACACCATCGCGTCGACATCGGCGACGCGGGTTCCGCTCCGCTGCAACAGCTGCTCGACGATATCGGGAATGGCCACGGGCATGAAGCGGGCGATTGCTTCCTGCGCTTCGGGCTTGAGCGTGAAATACACGCCGAACGGGTTGTCGGCGTCGGTTACGGCGTCATCGTCCGTCGCGGCGTGCGCGTGACGCCACTGCATCGTCACGAGGTCATAGTGCGTGGCATCGCTGCGATACGCGGCATCCAGCCAGTCGGCGCCGTCGGGATCGGCTAGCTCGGCGACGAGCACGGCCGCGGCCGCGCCGTCACCGAAGTTCGTCGACGATTTGCTGGTGTAGTCGACCACCGCCGACATGCGCTCCGACGAGCACACCAGCGCACGCTTCACCCGTCCCTGCTTGATGAGGTTGGCGGCGATCTGCAGTTGCAGCACGAAGCTCGCGCATTCCATCTCGACATCGGCGTCGAGCGCGCGCGTGGCGCCGAGCCGGTCGCGCAGCGTGCGTGCCAGGCGCGGCGCGAAACGGCGCCGGCCGTCCGCGAGCGAGACGAACGGCGACGTCATGTTGAACAGCACCAGATCGAGGTCGGCGGCCTCCACGCCGGCACGGGCAAGCGCGTCGCGGGCCGTGCGTTCGGCGAGCGCAAGCTCGGATTCGCCGGCGGCGGGATCGATCATGTAGCGCGATTCGATGCCCCAGAATTGCCACCATTCCGACGGAATGGGCTCGACGCCCGCGAAGACGGGATCGTCGTTGGGCACCTGGCGTGCCGGCAGGCGGCAGGCGAGACTTGCGATTCGGACGTTGTGCACTATCAGACCTCCATCGTGCTGCAGGCAATGCGCGGCCTGAACGGATCCAGCGTCATGGCGACCACCGTACGTTCATCGTCACGCAACGACATCGAATGGGCGACGCGGGACGAGAGCCACGCCGGCAACTGGAACGGGTTCGGGATGTCCGTCGAACCGGCGACGACATCGACGTGGAAATCGCGGCCCACGTCGATGGCGATCGATGGCCATCCGCTCAACCACGATTCGCAGAACAGCGGAGTGGCGCGCCGGTCGCCGCGGCTCTGCATCGCGTCGACCATCGTGCGCACCACGGTGGCCGCATGGGCCGGTTCAGCGTCGAATCGACCGGTTGCGGGATTGAACCGGCTCTCGAAGCGGGCCAGTGACAGGACGCCGTTCGCGCGTCGCGGGGGAAGGGCGTCGAGCGTCGCGAACGGGGGCGCGTCGAGATCCGCGTAGCGGCACGGATGGTCGCGCTGCTGGCCGTCAGGCGTCAGGACGATCGCACCCGCGCCGTCGGCGAAGCCGCTCGTGGCCGCCTGTTCGACGTCCGCAAGTGCCTCCGCGCGAACGACGAGCGCGCGCCGGTAGCCGAGCTGCTTGCAATGGCTTTGCGCGAGATCGAGTGCGAGCGTCCAGTCCGCGTCGAGCAGATCGAACACGGCCGCATGCCGCGCACGCAGGTCGCGCTGCACCGGGTGCGCGAGCCGCGGCCCGGCGATCGTTGGCGAGTCCGCCATCCTGCTGGGCGAAATCGACAGGCTGACGATCAGATCCAGTTCCGACGGCAGGCAACCGGCTTGCCGCAGCGCCTGCCTGGCGGCGTTGATCGCGTAATCGTTGGCACAGGATTGCGCGGTGGTCGCGGGGTCCGGAATGGCCACCGCGGCTCCGAGAATTTTCATAGGGCGTGCTCGTTCTGGACGGTTTGATTCAGGGGATGCGTCGCGCCATGACCGGCCTGCCGGAGCACGGCGCGGCGCAATTTGCCCGATTCGTTACGCGGCAGGCCGCCGGCGTGATAGGTCATCCGATGCGGACATTTGTACGGCGCAATCACGCTCTTGACGTGCTGCTGCAGTTGCGTCGTCAACCCCTCCGAGCCATCGACGCCCGGCCGCAGCACCACATGCGCGCAGATGAGCGTGCCGCCCCGTTCGTCGATCTGTCCGACGACGGCGCACTCGGCGATAGCGGGATGGCGCAGCAGCGCCTGCTCCACTTCGCCGGGGGATACCGTGTAACCGGAGCTGATGATCATGTCGTCGGCGCGCGCCTGATAGAACAGATAGCCATCCTCATCGAGGTAAGCGCTGTCGCCCGTCAGGTTCCAGCCGTGCTTGACGTAGTCGCGTTGCCGCGCGTCATTCAGGTAGCGGCACCCGGTCGGCCCCTGCACGGCCAGATAACCGATTTCGTAGGGCGGCAGGCGTTGGCCGTGCTCGTCCACGACGGCGAGGCGGTAACCGGGCACCGCCTTGCCGATCGCGCCGTCCTTTGCGCCGGTGTCGGCCGTGGACGCGAAGATATGCAGCATCTCGGTCGCCCCGATTCCGTCGATCAGGTGCAGGCCGGTGCGCGCCTGCCATGCGTCGCGCGTCCACGACGGGAGCGCTTCACCCGCCGACACGCATTTGCGCAGGGACGACGCATCGTGCCCGTCGAGATGGTCGAGCATGGCCCGATAGGCCGCCGGCGCCGTAAACAGGATGCTGACCCGATGGCGGCCGACGGCGGCCAGCAGTCGTTCCGGGTTCGCTTTCTGCAACAGCACGACGCTTGCGCCGACACTGATCGGAAACAGCAGCAGCGCGCCGAGGCCGAACGTAAACGCGAGCGGCGGCGACCCGCAGAAGACATCATCGGCCGTGGGCTTGAGCACGTGCTGCGGAAAGCAGTGGCAGGCCGCCATCACGTCGCGATGAAAATGAACCGTGGCCTTCGGTTCCCCGGTCGTCCCCGACGTGAATGCGATGAGACAAGGATCGTCCGCGCGCGTATCGGCGGCTGCGAATGCCGCCGAGTATCCGTCGAGCCAGCGCGCATGCGGATGCATGTCGTCCGTCTCGTAGCGCCGAACGTCGCCGTGCCACTGCGTGCGTGCCATCGCCGCGTCGAGCTCGGCCGAGAGCCCGGCTTCGCAGATGACGTGCGTGACCCGGGCTCGCCCGATGATGGGCGCCAGTTCTCCCGCGCGCAGCTTCGGCATCGTCGCGACGGCCACGCCGCCGGCCTTGACCACGCCGAACCATGCGGCGGCCAGCATCGGGTGGTTGGCGCCGTGCAACAGCACCCGATTGCCGGCCACCAGGCCCGCATCGCGGACCAGCATGTTCGCGATCCGGTTACCGGCATCGCGCAAATCGCGATACGACCACGTGATGCCCGACTCGGTCCTGATCGCAACGCGATCGCCCCAGCCCCGTTCCTCGACTGCGGTATCCAGCAGCGCGGCGGCACAATTGAGAAACGGCGGGAACTGCAGCCCCGGCAAGTCAAAGACGAACGTCGGCCAGTCTTCGGCAGGGGGCAGGTTCGCGCGGCAAAAGTCGTCCATCGTCAGCGCTCGCAAGAGTGTGAGTGTGAAGTCCGCGATAGAGGTGCTGCGCGGGCCGGGCCCTGGGATCGGGCCCGGCCCGCGCAACCTGAATCGCGATGCCAAAGAGACGTGGTCGGGGCGACGGGCACGGGTCGCCGGGCGACGCACGGAGAGCCCGGTCAATCACATGATGGCTTGCCGGTCTTTATGGATTTATTCCATCTCATTAGATTCAAGGAAATGATCAATAATCGATCGATTTAATTCAAATCGCTTGGGTTTTTGAATTGGGTGATCGACTTGGTGGGTTTGAAAACGTGCCGTAAGCTTAGCGGAAGAAAAATCGGAAAGTAAACGGTCAAAGGGGTTGGTGATCTGAATTATTTGCTGAAATCGATTCCATTAATCGTCGACACTTTGTTGAATTATCGATTTCGGTTAACCATCATGCGCTTTGTTGACTGCGGTGGCGTTTGGTCGCCGGGGCGCTGAATAAAGCCCAGGGGCGTTCACCAAGGCGAAACGCGCATCGTGTCACGAAGTAGATTGCCCGCACGAGCGGTGAAAGACCCGCACTCTCGGGAGCAGCGGGTTATCGAGTCGATCAGGATGGAAAATCAGGGATTCGAGCGTCAGGGTCTCGGATTGCGCGGTGATGGATTTTGTAATCGTATTAACGAATATTTAATTTCGAGTGATGAATCGGAATGTCTCGACTTGAAGAGTCGAGCACATCCTAGCCATCAAGCATCGATAAATCTTGCGGCAATGTCCGCTTGAACATCACAAGAATCACGCGCGCCGCCTTCGGCGGCAGCGTGATCGCATGGCGCACGGCCGCCGCGATCTGGATCATCATCAGCTCGGCGAATGCGCTTCGTTGCGCATGCGGGATATCGGGCGCCACTTCGCCCAGCGCATCCGCGAACAACCCCGCCAGGAATTCCCCGTCTGCCCGGTCGAGTGCCTGCAACGCGCGGTCGGCCTGCGTGGCCCGCCAGATGTCGCGCATCAGCGGCTCGTCGACGAACATCCGGTAGTAGCTGTCCGTGATGCGGGCGAGCGTGGCGTGCAGGTCGTCGAGCGTCTTCATCGTCGCGAGGTCGCGTCGCACGCAGACGTGGCCGGCTTCGTTGTAGCGCTCCGCGAGCGTGCCGATTACGGCCGCCTTGTCCGGAAAGTACTGGTACAGCGAGCCGAACGAGATGCCCGTGCGTTCGACGATGTCGCTCATCCGGAACGCATCGCAGCCTTTCTCGATCATCACCTCCGACGCGCATGCGAGGATGCGCTCGAACCGCTCGCGGCTGCGCTGCTGCGTCGGCACCAGGCGTGCACGTGCCGGCGTATCCGCCGTGTCTGCAGTTGCGGCAGGCCCGTCGTTCTGCCCCGATTTTTGTCGGCCCATGCCGCCTCCAGAAAAACTTGACCGTGCTAATGCGAGAGTCTATCGTGTTTTTTAAACGCGAGACATTCTCGTATTTTGGTCAAAGGAGACGGTCATGTCGGCACTTCCCACCCTCATCGTCGGCGGTTCGGGCAAGACGGGCGCCCGCGTCGATGCCCGGCTGCGTGCGCGCGGCATCGCGACCCGGCCCGTGTCGCGCACGTCGGCCGTCCGCTTCGACTGGACGGCGCCCGACACGTGGCCGGCCGCACTCGACGGCGTATCGGCCGCGTACGTGACCTACCAGCCCGACCTGGCCGTCGAAGGCGCGGTGGACGCGATCGCCGCATTCTCGCGGCTTGCGCGGAAAAGCGGCGTCGAGCGCGTGGTGCTGCTGTCCGGGCGCGGCGAGCCCCGCGCGCAGGCCGCCGAGGCTGTGCTGCAGGCGTCGGGCGTGGATTGGGGCGTGGTGCGCGCGAGCTGGTTCAACCAGAACTTCTCCGAGGGCTACCTGATCGACGGCGTGCTGGCCGGTGAAGTCGCGCTGCCGGCCGGCGCGGTGCGCGAGCCGTTCGTCGACGCGGACGACATCGCGGACGTCGCGGTGGCCGCGCTCACCGACGCGCGCTTCGCGAACCGCGTGATCGAGGTCACGGGCCCGCGCGCGCTGACGTTCGCCGAAGCGGTCGCCGAAATCGCGCGGGCCGCGGGCCGGCCGGTCGTCTATCGCGAGATTCCGGCCGATGCGTTCGTCGCTGGACTGCGCGAGGTCGGCGTGCCGGAACCGGTCGTCGCGCTGCTCGACGATCTGTTCAGCGTGGTGCTCGACGGGCGCAACAGCGCGGTGACGCACGGCATCGAAGAGACGCTCGGGCGGCCGGCGCGCGATTTCACCGACTATGCGCGCGCGACGGCCGCCACCGGCGTGTGGAGCGCACGATCATGATCGCGTTCGCGACCGCCGCCTTGCTGTGGGGCTCGGCCATCGGCTGCGGGCTGATGGCCGGCGTGTATTTCGCGTTCTCGACGTTCGTGATGACGTCGCTCGGACGGATCGCGCCGCAGGCCGGCGTGGCCGCGATGAACGCGATCAACGTCGACATCGTGCGTTCGCCGTTCATGCCGCTGTTCCTTGTCACGACGCTGATGGCGCTCGCACTGGTCGTGCTCGCGCTGTTCAATCGCGAGCAGCCGGGCGCGATGCTGGCCGTCGCCGGCGGCGTGCTGTACGTGTTCGGGATGTTCGCGGTGACGATGGCCGTCAACGTGCCGCTCAACGATGCGCTCGCCGCGGCCGATCCGTCGACCGCGCAGGGCGCGGCGCTGTGGACGCGCTACGTGCACGACTGGACGATGTGGAATCACGTGCGCACGGTGGCGTCGGCCGCCGCGTGCGTGTTTTTCATCGCGGGGATCGCGGCGCGGTAGCGGGGGGCGAGATATGCGCTACGCATAGAACGCCGACGGCGACACGCCGAAATGTCGCTTGAACATCGCGGAAAACGCGCTCTGGCTGCTGTAGCCGTGATCCATCGCGACGGTCAGCACCTTCTCGCCGTGCGCGAGACGCTTGAGCGCGAGCAGCAGCCGCGCCTGTTCGCGCCAGCGGCGGAAGCTGAGCCCCGTCTCGCGCTGGAACGCGCGATGCAGCGTACGGACCGACAGGCCGAGCAGGTCGCCCCATTCTGCGATCGTGCGCGTGTCGTCGGGCGCGGCGACGAGCGCGTCGCAGATCGTGCGCAGGCGCGGGTCGTGCGGCCACGGCAGGTACAGCGGCAGCAGCGGCGCGACCGTCACCTCGGCGAGCAGCAGGTGTATCAGGTGATCGTGGCGCGAGCCCGGCGCATAGTCGAGCGGCACGTCCACTGCGGCGAGGATCAGCTCGCGCAGCAGCGGATGCACTTCCACGACGCAGCTCCGCGCGGGCAGGTGCTCGACCGCGCCCGGTTCGACGAACACGGTGCGCATCTGCACGTCGCCGCTCATCTGCACCGTGTGGTCGAGACCGGCTTCGAGCCACACGCCGCGCGTCGGCGGCACGACCCACGACGCGCCTTCGGACTGCACGTGCATCACGCCCTCGATCGCATAGAGCAACTGCGCGCGGCGATGCCGGTGCGGCGCGATCGACGTGCCGTGCGCGTACGTCGCCGCCATCGCCGATACGGGCATCGGCGTCGATTCGAAGCGCAGGTGGGCACCGGGCGGAGTGGACTCGAGTGTCCGATTGGCGACAAGTCGTGACATTTTGGCGTGAGACAGGCAGTTGGGCGGGCGGGCACGATGGCGTTCCCATCCACGCCAGCCCCCTGTCAGGATATTAATCCGTCGAATGCGATGAACAAGTCTCCTTTTCTGTTTCCCTTCTGCGCGATCGCGCTGTGGGCCGGCAACGTGGTCGTGTCGAAGCTGTCGGCGTCGACGATCGACCCGTCGGCGATCACCTTCTACCGGCTGCTGCTCGCCGTCGCGCTGATGAGCGTGTTCACGCTGCGCTCCGCGTGGCGCAATCGCGCGGTGCTCGTCGCGCACCTGCCGAAGCTCGCGGTGCTCGGCTTTCTCGCGATGGCGCTGTTCCAGAGCCTGTCCTACGAGGCCGCGAAAACGACGAGCGCAACCAACATGGCGATCATCACGGCGCTCGTGCCGCTGATGACGATGCTGCTCAGCTCGCTGCTGCTCGGCGATGTGCCGGGCGCGGGCATGGTGGGCGGCGGGGTGCTGTCGCTCGCGGGCGTGGTCTACCTGATCGCCGAGGGGCACCCGACGACGATCGCCGCGCGCGGCGTGCACACGGGCGACCTGCTGATGCTGGCCGCGTCGGCCGCCTATGCGCTGTACGGTGTGCTGCTCAAGCGCTGGCGTATCGGTGCGCTGCCGGCGTGGCAGTCGACCTACGTGCAGGCGCTTGCCGCGCTCGTC
This sequence comes from Burkholderia sp. Ap-955, assembly GCF_011753045.1. Lineage (NCBI taxonomy): Bacteria > Pseudomonadati > Pseudomonadota > Betaproteobacteria > Burkholderiales > Burkholderiaceae > Burkholderia > Burkholderia sp. Ap-955. The sequence goes on along the minus strand of NZ_VWWH01000002.1, from coordinate 25,954 downwards.
TTCATGGTGCCGATGCTGCTGCGCTTGCCCGCGCAGGCGGCGTGGCCGACGCGTGCGAGCGTGCCGCTGATCCTGTATGCGGGCGTGCTGGCGTCGGTGGTGCTGCCGTATCTGTGGATGCAGGGCGTGCGGCTGCTCGGCCCGAGCCGTTGCGCGATGTTCATGAACCTGTTGCCGGTGATGACGGCCGGCGGCGCGATCGTGCTGCTCGGCGAATCGCTGAAGCTGTATCACCTGATCGGCGGCGGCATCGCGCTCGTCGGCGTCGCGATCGGGCAGCGCTTCCCGTTCCAGGCGAGTGCATCGCAAGGCGTGCGGCAATGAGCGGCGACCGCGATTTGCAGAACCTGATGGGCGCGCTGCCGGACGTGCGTGCAGCCGTCGACGGCCCGGGGCTCGCGTATCAGCTCGAACGGATTGCCACCGCGCTCGAGGCGCTGGCAGGCACCGGCCAGCCGGCACCCGTCGACTTCGACGCGGCCGTTGCATTCCGCTGGCGCGGCTTCGATGGCGGGCCGCGAGCGGCGCCGCTCGAACCGATCGCGGCGCCCGCGCTCATCGCGTTCGATGCGCTGCGCAACGTCGAGCGACAGGTGGCGATCGTCGAACGGAACACGCGGCAATTCGTGCGCGGCTTCGCGGCGAATCACGTGCTGTTGACCGGCGCGCGCGGCACCGGGAAGTCGTCGATCGTGAAGGCGTGCGTGCACGCGTTCGCGCCGCACGGGCTGCGGCTGATCGAAGTCGGCAAGGAGCAGTTGAGCGATCTGCCGGCGATCGTCGAGCTGGTGCGGGCGCGGTCCGAACGATACATCGTGTTCTGCGACGACCTGTCGTTCGAGGCGGGCGAGACCGGCTACAAGGAACTGAAGACGGTGCTCGACGGCTCGGTCGCGAGCGACCTGTCGAACGTGCTCGTGTACGCGACGTCGAACCGCCGCCACCTGATGCCCGAGCAGGTGAGCGACAACGCGAATGTGTCGCGCGCGGAGAACGGCGAGCTGCATCCCGGCGACGCGGTGGAGGAGAAGATTTCGTTGTCCGAGCGATTCGGGATCTGGGTGACGTTCTACGGGTTCACGCAGGACGCGTATCTGGCTGTTGTCGACAGCCGGCTGCGCGAGGCCGGGTTCGATGCGGAGCAGATTCGTGCGGCGCGCGAACCGGCGCTGCAGTGGGCGCTGGAACGGGGGGCTCGGTCGGGGCGGATCGCCGCGCAGTTCGTGCGGGATTATGCGGGGCGGCTCGCGGACGAGGGCGACGGGAGCGAACCCGCGCACGCGTGGCGCACGGGTTGAGCAGGGCGCTACAACACCCGTTCCGACAATACCTTGAACGCGACATCGGGGACGACGAAGCACATCGGTTCGCCGGTCGCGCCGATGCGCGTGAGGAACTCGCCGCCGCCGATCGGTTCGACAGGCTTCAGCGGCCGAACGGCGTCGATGTCGATCGGCAGGTCGATCGACGCATGGGCGAGGCCGTCGCAGTCCGCGACATGCGCGACGGCCGCGTGCTGCAGCGAGAGGTAAGCGATGGCGTTGCGCCAGCTTTCGAAGAAAGGCGCGAACGCCGCGGGCAGCGTGTAGTCGTCCGACAGGGCCGCCGAGCAGTGGAAATCGGGCGCGCTTCCTCTGCCGCCGGACAGCAGCGTTCGATACCGCCCGTCCTGCGCGGCATGCGTGAAGCGCTCGGCAAGATGCGACGGCAGCGCGTCGCTGAAGAGCCGGCTGCCGAGCGCATAGAGCGGATGGTCGAACACGTTCTTGACGAACAGCACCGTGCGATCGGCCGGCCTACCGCCCGGCAGCGCATCGACGTAAAGCCGCCAGTTGCTTTGCAGCGGCGACGGGAATACGCGTCGCAGCGGGCCCGCGATACGCGGGCCGAAATGGCGGTGTGCATAGGTGAGGACCGTGAACGGCGTGCGGCCGTCGCGGCTCGCGAGCGTGACGCCGCGCGGCACGAGGTGGGCGACCGCGGTGACGTCGACGAGCCACGTGCAGTACACGACGTTCTCGACCTCGCTCGCGAGCTGCAGAAACGGCAGGCGCGACAGCAGCGCGCGGCGTGTGCGCAGCAGCGGGCGGCTCGCGACGAGCCGGTTGACGAGGCGGCCGATGGGGCCGGCGGATGGGTAAACAAAGGCGTTGTCTTGGCGCATGAGCGGCATTGTGCCGGTGGCGCGAAGCGGGTGGAAGAGGCGTCGCGGCGCCCCTGTCGGAACTGTCAGTGTCCGCCTGTGACGGTCAGAGATCGTGGATGACCTGCGCGACGAACGCCGCGATGCCCGAGTCGTTGCGGGCAACGAAGTGCCACTGGCCGACGATCGTTACGCGGGTGCCGTTTTGCCATTGAAAGCAGAGTGCGTCATGTCCTTTCAAGGTGCTGCGCTGAAGGCCCTCGTCACGTCGGTCCGGTACGAGCGCCATGGCGTAGTCGGCGTGCGCAAGGTCTGGCATCCGTTGCTGTGCGACGGTGTGAAGGTCGCGCGGTGCACGGTCGGCCGTTTGATGAAGGCGACGGGCGTCGAAAGTGTGCGGCGTGGACGTCGCATCGAGATTGCCTGGCGGTTGACGGGTTGTCGCATTCGATTGCCGCCGAGCCATTTTCTTCCTCCGCGGGCTGCGTCGATTTTTTCGGCTTGACCGCGGGCGTGCTCGCGGCGAATATTTATCCAATCGGATAAATGACGCCGATGAAGGAGAACGGACTTGAGCGAATCGGATCGACCGGTCGCTGGCGCGCGCGCGTGTTGCGCGCCGCGGCGTGAAAATTCATGTGAAGGTGTTGCGGCCCCGGTGTCCGAGCCCGAGCGGCTGGTGCATGCGGCGCCGGCGAATGTGCGTGCGTGGGGAGAAAGCGCCGTCTGGTTCGACGGCGGGGCCAGTTGGGTGGGCACCGATGCGCCGGTCATCAAGGCGGATGGCGAGGGGCCGCGTCGGAAGGTGCATCTGAGGTCGTTCGGTATCGATCGGCATGCCGTGACGAACGAGCGATTCGCGGCGTTCGTCTCGGCGACCGGATATCAAACGGATGCCGAGCGATTCGGATGGAGCTACGTGTTCGACGCCTTTCTCGAACCGGACTGCGTTGCCGAGGCGCCGGCGCACGTGCCCTGGTGGCGGTCGGTGCCGGGGGCGTACTGGGCCGCACCGGAAGGGCCGTCTTCGTCGCTTGACGGGCGCGGCATGCATCCGGTCATCCATGTTTCCTGGAACGACGCGGCCGCGTTTGCCAGCTGGTGCGGAGGGCGTTTGCCGACCGAGGCCGAATGGGAGCATGCGGCGCGAGGCGGCCCCGGTGCCCGACGCTTTCCCTGGGGAGACGAGGAGCCGGCGGAAGACGCGATCTACTGCAACATCTGGCAAGGCCGTTTTCCCGATCGGTATAGCGGCGGCGACCGCTCCTTTGGAACGGTGCGGGTCGATGCGTTCGCGCCGAATTCGGCGGGCCTCTACAACTGTAGCGGCAACGTCTGGGAGTGGTGCGCGGATCCGTTCCGCGTCAGGTCGTTGTCGAGCGCCGGCAAGGCGAGGGATCGACAGGCGGTTTCGGATCGGGAGCACACGCTGAAAGGCGGCTCATACCTGTGCCATCGAAGCTATTGCTATCGCTACCGGATCGCGGCCCGCACAGGGCGGCCCAGGGATACTTCCGCCGGGCACACGGGGTTTCGCGTGGCTTACGATCCGGCGCCGAAGTAAGGCCGGGCCCGACGGCCTGCCGTCGGGCCCGGTGGAGTGCCGTCAGCGAAAGATGAACGCCAGCACGGCTTCGCAATGGGCTTCGACGGCCTTTTCCCGCATCGCGTTGACGCCGTGCGCGTATTTGATTTCGGCGGTCAGCAGATACGGGATCTGCGCGATCGCGGTGATCATGTACAGGAGCGTGACGGGATCGATCTTTTCGAGCCCCTTCGTTTGCGCGCTCACCTGTTCGATCAGCGGAATGGTGAGGTCGTGGCGTGGGCGAATGAACGTCTGCGCCATCCACTTCAATCGTTCGGAGTCGCGATTGGCTTCCTGCATCATCAGGCGTGCGTGTTCCGGATACTTCGCGCAATACCGGACGTAGTTCCGGATGTATTCCTTCACGGTGTCGACGGAGATCCGCTCCACATCCGCCCCGGGCGGCTTCGCCTGTTCCATGAAGCGGTCGAAGAGGTAGGTCACGCTTTCCCGCCACAGATTTTCCTTGCTACCGAAGTAGTAGCGAATCATCGCGTGATTGACGCCGGCCGTATCAGCGATATCGCGCACGCTCACCGCATCGAAGCCGTGGGTCGAAAACTGCTCGAGCGCAATGCTCAGGATCTCTGCCCGCGTCTGCTCGCTTCGTTCCTGCTGAGCCTGTCTGACCATCTGCATCGCAACGTTTCCTGAGTCGAGTCATCCGGATTGTGCCATTTCGTCCGAATGGTTCGCAACGCCATGGCGGGTCCGCATGCATGGCGGCGTGCGCCGTCAGTCCCGATCGCCAACGCATTCGACGGGCGTCGGGGAAAGCCCTAGGGGCGATGGATATGCATTGCGCTTGACGGCGGCGTGGGCATATCTATAAATTATCCACTCGGATAGTTATTGAATGAAACGACCCCCCATGACGCTTATCGATCGTGACGCCGGCATCGAATCCTCGAACGCGTTGCTTCAATCCTCCTTGCCTTCACCCATGGCGGCGATTGCCGATCCTGACGAACGCGCCCGTGAAGTCGAAGCCCGCATGACGGACGACGAACGGTTCTCGATGTTGTACAGCCTGATGATGCATATCTTCGGCACGAACGCGCGCGAACCGCGTGTGCCGGCGCACGTTCCCGCCATCGCCGGATATGTCCAGGGCGTTCCGCGGCTGGGCATTCCGCCGCTGCTGCTTGCCGATACCAGTCTTGGCGTGCGGGCGACCCATGATGCGAACGACACGGCCACTGCGCTGCCGGCGGGCCTTGCGCTCGGCGCCACGTTCGATCCGGCGCTGGCGCGGGCGGCGGGGTCGCTGATCGGCAAGGAAATGCGCGAGCGTGGCTTCAACGTCGCGCTCGGCGGCGGCATCAACCTGGTGCGCGAGGTGCGCAACGGCAGGAATTTCGAATACGTGTCGGAAGATCCGCTCCTGTCGGGCAAGCTCGGTGCCGGCCTGGTGTCCGGTACGCAGGCCGAAGGGGTCGTCGCGTTGGTGAAGCACGTATCGCTCAATGCGAGCGAAACCAACAAGTTCTTTCTGGATGCGATCATCGATCCGGCCGCGCATCGGGAGAGCGATCTTCTCGCGTTCCAGATCGCGATCGAGGATGGCCGGCCCGGCGCGTTGATGGCTGCATACAATCTCGTCAACGGCGAATATGCGTGCGGTAACAAGCGGCTCCTGCAGGACACCGTCAAGGACGCGATGGGTTTCAAGGGCTGGGTGATGTCCGACTGGCGTGCGGTCAACAGCTGGGATTTCGCGCTCAAGGGCCTGGACCAGCATTCCGGCGCCCAGCTCGACGAATGCGAATGGTTCAATGAACCGTTGCGCCGCGCGTTCGACGAAGGCCGTGTTCCCCGGGAACGGATCAGCGAGATGGTGCAACGCATGTTGCGTTCGTACTTTGCCGTGGGCATCGACCGGCAATCGGCCGCCGAGCCGATCGATGCGAACGCGCATAACGACGTGGCACTGGAGATTGCCCGTAAAGGCATCGTCTTGTTGCAGAACCGTGATGCGATGTTGCCGCTCGCCCGGAACACGAGACGGATCGGGCTGATCGGTGGCTTCGCGCAGGTCGGTGTCCTGTCGGGGTCCGGTTCGAGCCAGGTCCGGCCGCGCGGCGGATACGCGGCGGAAGTGCCGTTCAGAAGCCATCCGTTGCTCGGGGCGACGTCGATGTGCTTTTCCGGGCCGTCGCCACTTGCCGAGCTGCGTGCGCGCCTGCCCGGAACCACGATCGATTTCGACAGCGGTGCGCATATTGCCGATGCGGTGGCGCTGGCTGCAAAGGCCGAAATCGTGATCGTGAACGCAATCCGGCACGAGGGGGAGCGTTTCGATTGTCCGGACATGACGTTGCCGTATGGCCAGGATGATTTGATCGATGCGGTGGCGCGCGTGAATCCGAATGTCGTCGTCGTGCTGCAGACCGGCAACCCGATCGCGATGCCGTGGCGAGACAAGGTGCGCGCCATCGTTCAGGCCTGGTTCCCGGGGCAGGCCGGCGCACAGGCGATTGCCGAAGTGTTGACGGGGGAAGTCAACCCTTCTGGGCGTCTGCCCGTCACGTTCCCCGTCAGCGTCGATCAAACACCGCATCCGCGCTTGCCCGGCGCGGATGTCGAACTCGGCACGCCGATTCAGGTTCGCTATGACGAAGGCGCCGAAGTCGGATACCGCTGGTTCGCGCAGCGAGGCAACCGGCCGATGTTCGCTTTCGGTCACGGGATGAGCTATACGGATTTTGCATACAGCGATTTCGCGGTGAGCGGTGGCGACACGGTAACGGCGAGCTTTACCGTCACCAATACCGGCCCGCGCGACGGCGACGACGTTCCGCAGCTGTATCTGACCCATGCGGCCGAAGGGATGCGCATGCGCCTGCTCGGTTTCGAGCGCGTCTGGCTGCGTGCCGGCGCGTCGGTCAGGGTGAGCATGATCGCGGATCCACGCTTGCTCGGTTGTTTCGACGAAACATCGGGGCGGTGGCGCATCCGGGAAGGGGACTATCGGATTGCGCTCGCCCGTTCAGCGGTGCATCACGTCGTCGATGCGACGGTCCGGCTCGAGCATCGTGAATTCGGCAGGTAAGCAGCAGGCGGCTGTGCCGATGGCGCTGGATCTGTTCGCGCTGTTTCGGAGCGGGAAGGGGGGTCACATACCGGGCATAGGCGGTTGACGTGGCCGCCCTGCCTCAATAATTTATCCGATCGGATGATTTTATCGTGCCCAATCGGATGCAATGGAGACACTATGGACGAACTCGTGCTTGCGGCGGCCGGCAGGCGATCCCGCGGACATCTCGGCATTACCCTGACGCTGGCCTTCGTCGGCGTCTGGCTGGCGTTGATTCCGTATCCGATGATGATCCTGCCGATGCTCGCCGAGCGCATCGCGCCGACGGCCAAGGCGACCGTGCTGGCCCAGGCGATCGCCGTCGGCGCGATTGTCGGATCGATCGCGCAACCGATCTTCGGCGTGCTGAGCGATCACACTCGCGCCCGGTGGGGCATGCGCAAGCCGTGGATCTTCGGAGGCGCGGTGGCGGGCCTGGGCGCCATGGCGATTCTGGCAACGGCTCGGTCGCCGGCGCAGCTTGCGCTGGGATGGGCGCTGATGGCGCTGTCGTTCAATGCGACCCTGAGCGGTCTCAATGCGATTCTTCCGGATCAGGTGCCACCCGAGCGGCTCGGATTTTTTTCGTCGATTGTCGGATTCACGCCGCCGATCGGCATCCTGCTGGGCGTGTGGATCGTGAGGCAACTGGCGCCCGATCTCGTGTCCGTCGCCATGCTGCAAGGTGCGCTCGCCTTTACGGCAATAGTGTGTTTTGTCGTATTTGCGAACGACCGGCGACTCGAGGAGGGGCATCTTGAACGGTTGCAATGGAAACGGCTGGCGGCCTGTTTCTGGACGAATCCGGTCAAGCACCCCGATTTTGCCGTCGCGTGGCTGTCGCGTGCGCTGGTGCTGTTCGGCGTGAGCTGCCTGCAACACTACCTGATGTTCTTTTTGCGCGACCGGATCGGCCTGTCGCAACAGGAAACGCCTCATGCCATGTTCATGTGCCTGCTGGTTGCCACGGCGGCCATGACGGTCAGTGCGTTGCTGTTCGGGCGAGTGTCGGATCGTTTGCGTCGCCGGAAGATATTCGTCCTCGTGGCGGGGCTGGGGATGGCGCTCGGTCTACTGGGTTTGCTGGCTTGCACGACGCTCGTGCAACTGCTGTACGTGATCGTGTGGATCGGCGTTGCACAGGGCGCGTATCTGGCCGTCGATCTGGCGCTGGTGACCGAGGTGCTGCCCGACCCCGATACCGCGGCAAAAGACATGGGCGTCTTCCATCTCGCGAACGTGCTGCCGCAGTTCGTCCTGTCGCTTCTCGTGACATGGCTGACGCTACCCGGAGGTGCGATCCGTTACGACACGTTGTTCGTGACGGCGAGTTGTGCGACGGCGCTCGGTGCGCTCGTCATCATCTTTGTCAAGGCCGTGCGTTGACCTCGAATGTCTCTTCACTATCGGATATGAAATGACCAAGCAGCCCAATTTCATCGTCATTGTCGCGGATCAGCTGCGTGCTGATTGCGTGCATGCGGTGCATCCGTCAACCCCCGTCCTGACGCCGAATCTGGATCGGCTCGCGGCCGACGGGGTGGCCTTTACGCAGGCGTTCGGGCAGCACAGCGTCTGTTCGCCGTCGCGCGTGTCGTTCCTGTCGGGCCTGTATCCGCATGTGGCCGGTCATCGCACACTCGGCCACCTGCTCGGGCCGCATGAACCCAATTTCCTGCGCGTCTTCAAGGAAAACGGCTACCACGTCGCCATGGCCGGCGGCCGTGGCGACTCGTTTGCCGCCGGCGCGACCGAGTTGTCGATGCATGAGCACGGTTTCCTGCCCGAGGAAACGCGGCGCAGCGCGGCGGAATTTCTGCGCAGCAAGACGCAGGGCGATCCGAACGACCCGATGGTGCGCGCCTTCTATCGTGGGCAGCGCTCGCAGGATCAGGCGAATGCCGAATATGACGAAGTGGTGGTCCGCACTGCGGAGCACTGGCTCAAGCATGCGCCGCGAGAACCCTGGGTGCTGTATGTCCCGCTCTTTGCGCCGCACCCTCCGTTCGAAGCCGAGGAGCCGTGGTTCTCGATGTATGACCGCGAGGCGGTGCCGGAGCGCGTCGGCGGAACCGGACGCATGCCGGCTTACGTCGACGCGCTGGCGAAAGCGCACGGCTGGGATCGCATGACCGACGCGCAGTGGCGGGAACTGCGTGCCGTGTATTACGGGATGGTGTCGAGACTCGACCATCACGTCGGGCGAATCATGAATGCGGCCGGGCAGGCGACGGAGCCGGAACGGCTGATCACCACCTTCTTCTCCGATCATGGCGAATATCTCGGCGATTTCGGTCTCGCCGAAAAGTGGCCATCCGGTGTGCACGACTGCCTGCTGAGAAACCCGTTGATCGTGTCGGGCGGATCGACGCCCGGCGTGGCAGGCACGGTTTCAGACGCACTGGTCGAACTGATCGACGTGTTTCCGACCTTGCTGGATCTGGCCGGTCTCCAGGCCACGCACGCGCACTACGGGCGCAGCTTCGCACGGTGCCTTCGCGAGACGGGCGCAGCGCATCGCGAGAAGGTGTTCAGCGAAGGCGGATTTCTCGTCAGCGAAGCCGATCATTTCGAGAATGCCGGCTTCCCGTACGACATCAAGGGCGTGCAGCAAAAGGAACATCCCGAGTCGGTTGGCAAGGTGGCAGTCGTTCGCACGCTTGAATGGACTTACGTGTGGCGATTGTACGAAGCGCCGGAATTGTATCGACGGACGACCGATCCGCACGAGACCACGAATCTGGCCGGCCTGCCGGAATACGCCGAGATCGAAGCCGGCATGCTCGCGTCGTTGTTGAGATGGCAAGTCGAGACAGCGGATGTTCTGCCGGCCGGCAAGGGAACCCGATTCCCGGTCGTCGATTTGCCGCGCCCCGGAGAGTGGCGCGAACAGCAGGAGCGTTGACGGCGCCGGAGCGCGGGGGTGTCGAAGCCGACACCCCCGCGCTCCGCTCTTCAGGCCGGCGGCGGCATTGGCCAGGCAGTTTTCCGAGTGAAATTTCATGATAATTATTTAACATAACTAATGATTAAGTGGAGGGGAGTGTGCGGAAACGAGCTGTAGCGGTGATCGCCATGGTGATCTCGGGAGGGGCGTATGCGCAGTCGAGCGTGACGCTGTTCGGAACGATGGGAGGAGGGGTGCGCTGGACCGATGGGGTGAAAGGTGGCCATCAGATCGGGTTCGACAGCAATTCGATTTCGGGCAACTCGTTCGGTATGCGCGGCGCGGAGGACCTGGGCGCGGGATGGCGTGCGATCTTCATGTTGCAGAGCGGATTCGTCAGCGGTACGGGCGGCATGAAATCGTCAAGTACGCTTTTTTCCCAGCGCGCATATGTCGGGCTCGAGGGTGGATTCGGCCGGGTGATGCTGGGTCGCCAACTCAATGCGGCTGAAGACATCGGCGTTCAGCTCGATCCGAACGAGGCCAATGGCCCTTCGCTGGCCACCGTGCCGGGCATTGTCTGGGGCGGCAATTTCTTCACGCTGGACGCGCGGTTCAACAATACGATCAAGTACGTCGGGCGTAGCGGAGGATTCACGCTGCGTGCGAGTTATTCGCCGGGCGGTGTGGCTGGCAGCACGCTCGCCGGAACCAACTTCGCCGTCGGAACCAGCTACCAGTTTCGGACATTGCTGCTCGCCGCCGCGTATCAGAAGTCCTACAACGCCAGTGCCTCGCAGCGGGCGGAGACGGCAATGGGCGGCGCGACATGGCAACTCGGGCCGACCCGGATGTATTTGAGCTATAGCGCGCTGAACGTTTCCGCAGCGACCGCGGCCGGGGCGGCGCGGCGCGATCATATTCCCGCAGTCGGGCTCGTCTATCGGGTAACGCCCACGGTGCAGTTCACAGGCGCGACTTACTACGACATCGCCAGCAATCTGAAAAACGTCGCCGGTGCCGACGGCCGGAAGATGACGACGTATGCCATGGTCGAATACTTTCTTTCGAAGCGCTCCGAACTCTATGTCGAATTCGACCGAAACGGGTTTTCCGGTGCATACAAGAAAGATCCCGCAAACGTGTCGGCGTTGAATCTTCGTCCGGACGGCCGCGCGGTGACCGGTATTTCGATCGGGATGATCACGCAATTCTAGGCACACATTCGACGTGCGGCCGGGCTCCGAGACGCAGCATGGCCAGCGCATCGATACTTTTGGGAGGATGTATGCAGGTTCGAATGACGATGTGCCGGGCGGTTGCGGCCACGGTGCTGACGCTGGTGGCCGCGACCGCGGCCGCGCAGGAGCAGCAAGCGGAGCCGGCGCCTTCTTCAATGCCCGCGGCGGCGCCGTCCAAGGCGCAGAAGGCGGCGGATCGCCAGTTGAGGAAGCGCGTTGCGCGTGTGCTCGGGCGAACGAAGCGGCTCGACGCGAGCCGCTTGCTGATCTTCGTGCGTGGCGGCGTCGTCACGCTCTCCGGCGATGTGATGGACGCGGAACAGGTCGCGCTGGCGATCGGTACGGCGCAACGCGTGCCGGGTGTCGGCGAGGTGCGCAACCAGCTTCGCATCCGTGCACGAAACTGACGCGCCGAACGTACGAAAAATGAGCGTTAATCCTGGAGCGAAATGAGCGAATCATGAAAGCGATTCTTGTGATGTACGACAGCCTTAATCGGCATATGCTTCCGCCATATGGCAACGCATGGGTAAAGGCGCCGAATTTCCAGCGACTCGCCGAGCGGAGTGCGACGTTCGACCATTGCTATGTCGGCAGCATGGCGTGTATCCCTGCCCGCAGGGAATTGCATACCGGGCGCTACAACTTCCTGCATCGAAGCTGGGGGCCGCTCGAACCGTTCGACGATTCGATGCCGGACATGCTTCGACGCAAGGGCATCCATACGCATCTGGCCAGCGATCATCCGCACTACTGGGAAGATGGCGGTGCGACCTATCATACGCGGTACAGCAGCTGGGAGTGCTTCCGCGGGCAGGAGGGCGACCCGTGGAAGGGGCAAATCCGGCGGCCGCCGATGCCGGTGCGGCTCAAGGGGGCGCTGAACGAAAAAGCCGCACGGCAGGACTTCGTCAACCGCCAGTACTACCCGACCGAAGATCTCCATCCGCAAACGCTGACTTTCGATGCAGGCGAGGCGTTCATCCGGGAAAATCACGATGCCGATTCGTGGTTGCTTCAGATCGAGACTTTCGATCCCCATGAACCGTTCACCAGTTATCCGAAGTATCGTGATCTTTATCCTCGAAAGAATACGGACGCGCATTTCGACTGGCCGCCATACGGTCCCGTTTCCGACAACGAAACCGACGACGACATCCGGGATGCACGAGCCGAATATGCCGCGCTCGTTTCCATGTGCGATCACTCGCTGGGTCGGGTTCTCGACCTGATGGACGAACTGAATCTGTGGCGGGACACCATGCTCATCGTGTGCACGGACCATGGATACATGCTGGGAGAACACGGTTGGTGGGCCAAGACGGCGCAACCCTGGTTCGACGAGCTTGCGCATACGCCGCTGTTCATCTGGGATCCCCGCTCCGGTCGTGCGGGCGTTCGGCGCCAGTCTCTCGTGCAGATGATCGACATCGCACCGACGCTTCTGGATTTCTTCGGCTTGCCGGCGACACCGCGCATGCAGGGCGTGGCGCTCGGGAAAACCATCGACGAGGATCGTCCGGTCCGGGAAGCGGCACTGTTCGGCATGCATGGCGAACATGTCAACGTGACGGACGGGCGTTATGTGTACATGCGCTCCGGGCCCGATCCGGACCGCAATGCACCGCTGTATGAATATACGTTGATGCCCACGCACATGCGCGAGATGTTCCGCGTCGAAGAGCTGCAAGATATCGAGCTGGCCGGGCCGTTCCCGTTTTCGCAAGGCGTGAGCATGATGAAGATCGTCAGCCAGCCCATTGGATACTCGTATCGTGCCGGTACGCTGCTATTCGATCTTCTCGCGGATCCTGGGCAGGCCCACCCGCTGTTCGACGACGCCGTCGAGCATCGCATGGCGACGCTTGCACGCGACCTGATGCGCGCCAGCCATGCACCGGACGAGCAGTATGAGCGCCTGGGTTTGCCGGCCACGGGCCCGATCGATTGCGATCAACTTCTCGCCCGTGCCCATGCGGATCGGGCGGAGGCGCTGCGTCTGCATCTGGCCGCCCGTGCGCAAGCGATGCGCGCTGAAGTGGAGAACCGGCGCATCAACGCAGAAGCCGTGCCGGACCGGTGAGCGGAGCGGGATGGACGCCCGCCGTTCGTCGATGCTTGCGTGACGATGGGCATCCGTTCCGCTTGAGGGGCTTGCAGTCCGTCAGAACGAGCGAGCCGGTCAGTGATGCACGAAGGCTTCCGGCCTCCGGCTGGCGGTCGACAGCGGGGCTGTTGAAGGCAAAAAAGCCGCGAGGGCTTCACAGCCTTCGCGGGTGGTGTTCTTTCGGGCGAGGGTGCCGGGTTTCGGCGACAGCACCGATCGGCAGCCGTCATCCAGCCATCGGCGTGCGAAATCGGACGTGTCCCGGATGAACGTGTTCAGCGTCGAGATGTTCACGCTGCCGTTGTTGCCGGACGTGACGTCGTGCCGGGGTGTGGCGGCTTGAGGCGTCCGTCAATACGCCGCCGCGCTCCCGCCCTGATCGGTGACGATCGCCACCCCCGAGCTCGTGCCGAGCCGCGTCGCGCCGGCCTCGATCATCGCCAGCGCGGCCGCGCGGTCGCGCACGCCGCCCGATGCCTTCACGCCGAGCACGGGGCCGACCGTGCGGCGCATCAGCGCGACATCCGCGAGCGTCGCGCCGCCGTGGCCGAACCCGGTCGACGTCTTCACGAACGCGACGCCGAGATCGCGGCACATCTCGCACACGCGCACTTTCTCGTCGTCGGTCAGCAGCCCCGTTTCGAGGATCACCTTGAGCGGCACCGCGCCGCACGCCTGGTGCACGGCGTCGATGTCGGCTTTCACGTCGTCGGCGCGGCCGCTCTTCAGCGCGCCGATGTTGATCACCATGTCGATCTCGCCGGCGCCTGCCGCGATCGCGGCGGTGGCTTCAAATGCCTTGGCGGCCGACAACCCGGCACCGAGCGGAAAGCCGACCACCGCGCACACGAGCACGCCGGTATCGGCCAGCTCGCGCGCGGCGAGCGGCACGTTCGCCGAATTCACGCAGACCGAGTAAAAGCGATGCTCGGCCGCCTGGCGGCAGAGTTCGCGGATCTGCGCGTCGCTCGCGTCGGGCGCGAGCAGCGTGTGATCGATGGTTTGAGCGAGTTGGGCGTTGGAAAGCGGCATGTTTCAGGACTCCACGGAGCGTGTGCCGGAAGGGCACACGTAAAGTTGATGTTTTCACATCGGTTTGTTACAAATACGACATTCCGGCCGGGCCCTTGCGCCCGGCACGACGAGCGACGGATGCGACGGGCACGCAGGATACTGGCATGGAAACGAAGAAAGGCGAACGGATCAAGACATTGATGAACGTGCTGCAAGGGCAGAACGCGATTCATCTGAAGGAAGTGGCCGAGCTGTTCGGTGTATCCGAGATGACGATCCGCCGCGATCTCGCGGACAACCCGCACGGCCTGAGCCTGATCGGCGGGTACGTGACGCGCCACTTCGCCGCGCAGCGCAGCGACATCGGCGAGTACGTGGTCAGCGCCGAGAACAACCGGCAGACCGAGGAGAAGCGCCGCATCGGCAAGCTGGCCGCGCAGTTCGTGACGACCGGCGATACGATCTTCGTCGACTGCGGCTCGACCACGCCGTTCGTCGTCGACTTCATTCCGGACGACCTCGAATTCACCGCCGTCTGCAATTCGTTGAACGTGTTCGCGAAGCTGCAGCAGAAGCCGCACTGCAGCGTGATCCTGTGCGGCGGCGCGTACCACCGCAAGAACATGGTGTTCGAATCGGTGGCCGAGACGGGCATCCTCGACACGGTGCGCGTGTCGAAGGCCTTCATCTCGGCCGCCGGCGTGAGCGACCGCTGTGGCGTGACCTGCTTCAACTTCCACGAAGTCGACGCGAAGAAGAAGGTAATGGAACGCGCGCAGAACCGCTTCCTGCTCGTCGACCACACGAAGTTCGACGAAGTGCGCGCGGCCTATTTCGCCGAGCTGACCGACTTCAACTACGTGATCTCGGACGGGCAACTGAGCCGCCGCTACGAAACGGCGATCCGCGAACACGGGATCGCGCTCGTGACCTGACGCCGCGCGGCCGCGCATCGCTTCACGCATGGCGGGCTTCCGCCGCGCTCAGGTAGCCGGTGACGACGTCGAAGCGGCGCGTCGCCCCCGGCGCGAGCGCCGCCACATGGCCCTTGCGGCGTTCGGCTTCATACCCCTCCGGCTCGCAGGTCGACGGCAGCGCGAACGCGGCGACCTGCTGGTCCGCGTTGTGCAGGATCCAGCGCGTCGCATGCGGGAATTGCTCGGGGCGGTACGCGGTGTGGAATGCGCCGCCATCCGGATGTTCGAGCAGGAAATGCGCGACGCCGTCCGCATCCGTTTCCGCGCCGTTCATGAAGAACACGATCTCCGGGTCGTACAGCGCGGGCGCATCGAGCGTGTGAAGCCGTTCCGGTGCGTGCGCGAGCGTGGCCGTGTAGTCGCGCCACGCGGCGGTCGGCCTGACGTGCGCGGGCACGCTGTCGCGCAGCCGCAACCCGCCTCGTGGCAACGCTTGCACGAAGCGGCCGCCCGGCACGTACGCATAGTTCAGGTGCGCCATGTACATCAGGTCCATCGGCGTGCCGCCGAGATTCGTGACGTCCATCGCGATCGTCATCTGCGCGGCGTGCTCGGCGAGCCGCACCGACGGGCGCGCCACGTAGTGGCTGCCGAAACCCTGCACGTATTCGTATTCGCCGGTTACTTCGACGAACGCGCCGCGCGCATCCGCGCCGACGACGACGCACGCGCGATCCATCGGCGCGCACGGCATCTCGCCGTGCAGCGCATGCGTGTCGTCCGGCCCCGGGCAGCCGTTGCGCAGCAGCCCGCTGTGGAACATGAAGCAACCGTAGGTATCGATGATCGACGCCGCGCGCTTCGGCTGCCGGAACATGTGCTTCATCGTCAGGTCGCGGCCGTCGAACGCGGCGGCCCAGATCATCTGGCCGAGATACGGCAGCACGACAAGGTGGCCGCGGCGGTTCTCGAGCCTTAGCGCCTCGACGCCGGACGGATACGCGAACGCGGTAACGGTGAGCCCGTCGGTGCGGTACAGCGTGCGCGGCGTGTCGCGGAAGTCGTCGCGCCGCAGTTCGATTTCGCCTCGCATGATCACGCCCCCGACGTGTTGCGCGTGGCGGCGTAGCGCGAGGGCGCTTGACCGTCGGCGGCTGCGTCGGGCGTCGCGGCCGGCAGGTGGCGCAGGCAGTAGAAGCCGTAGTAGACGATCACGACGAAGCACGCGAGCGGCACGACGAACGCGAGCTGCATGTTGCCGCCCGTGTGATCGGAGATCAGCCCCTGGATCAGCGGCACGACCGCGCCGCCGACGATGCTCATCACGAGGATCGAGCCGCCATATTCGGTGTCCTTGCCGAGCCCGTCGATCGTGAGACCGTAGATCGTCGGCCAGCACGGGCCGAGGAACACGCTCACGCCCACGGCCGCATAGACGGCCGTGATGTTGTGCACACTGATCGTGTAGGCGAGCAGCGCGATGCACAGGATGCCGTAGACGATCAGCACCTTGGCCGGGCCGACGCGCTTCATCACGAGCGTGGCGATCAGCTTGCCGACGAAGAATGCGAAGAACGTGGCAAGCAGGTAGTGCGACGCGCCGCGCTCGGTGAGGCCGCCGATCTGCATCGCGAGCCGGATCGTGAAGCTCCACACGCCGACCTGCGCGCCGACATACAGGAACTGCGCGACGACACCCGCGACGAAGCGCCGGTTGCCGAACAGGCGTGCGAGCGTGCCGCGCGCGTCGATCCGGTGCGTGGCCACGCTGGAGCCGTTGCCCTTGCAGGCCGGGTAGGGCGTGAGCGCGAACACGATGAACACGGCCACGAGCACGACGATCAGCCACTTGTACGGCTCGAGCGTGGCCTGGATCATCGCGAGCTGGTGCACGTGCGCGTCGGCCGCCGACATCGCGGCGAGCTGCGCATGCGACGCATCGCCTTCCTTGAAGATCAGGAAGCTGCCCATGTACACGCCGGCCATCGCGCCGAACGGATAGAACGTCTGCGAGATGTTCAGCCGCCGCGTGCTGGTGTCGCGCGGGCCCATCAGCGTCGAATACGAGTTCGACGCGGTTTCGAGGAACGACAGGCCGGCCGCGATCACGAACAGCGCGACGAGGAACATCCCGTACTTCGCCATCGACGCGGCCGGGAAGAACAGCAGGCAGCCGCTCGTGTAGAGCAGCAGGCCGACGAGGATCGTCGTCTTGTAGCTGAACTTCTTCACGACGGTCGCGGCCGGAATCGCGAGGAAGAAGTAGCCGAGATAGAACGCGGACTGCACGAATGCCGATTCGAAATCGGACAGGAAGAACGACTTCTTGAATTGCGCGATCAGCACGTCGTTCAGGTTCGCGGCGGTGCCCCACAGCGCGAACAGGCAGCACAGCAGCGTGAACGCGAAGAGCGGCGTGCGGTTCAGGTAATAGCCGTCGGGGGTGTGTTCGATTCTGGCTCGGCCCATGGGTGTCTCCTTCCCAATTGTCTCGTCGATGAAGGCGCCGGTCAGCAGCCGGCGTCGCGTAGGAAGCGTTCGAACGTCGCGGTGTCGGCGTACGACTTCTGCGTGCCGAGGCCCGTGACCGAATGCGCGGCATACGCGGACGCGTAACGCATCGCGTCGAGTGCGTCGCGGGACGCGGCATAGCAGCGCGCGAAGCAGCCGATGTACGCATCGCCGGCGCCGGTCGTGTCGCGCGCGTCGACCGGCACGCCCGGCACGTGATGCACGCCGTCGCGCGACACCAGCAGCGAACCGTTGCTGCCGAGCGTGACGAGCACGTGCTTGAGCCCGCGCGCGATCAGCGCTTCGGCGGCGCGCGCTGCCGTGTCGCGCGAATCGACCGGCATGCCCGACACGATCGCGAGTTCGGTCTCGTTCGGCACGAAGAATTCGACGGTGCGGATCCGCTCGAAATCGAGATCGGCCACCGCGGGCGCGGGATTCAGCAGCACCGGAATGCCGTGGCGCGCGCCGAATTCGATCGCGTGATAGACGGTGTCGAGCTCGATCTCGAGCTGCAGCACGATCAGCTTGCATGCGGCGAGCTGCGGCGCGGCCGCGTCGATGTCGGCCGGCGTCAGATGGCGGTTCGCGCCCTTGACGATCAGGATGCTGTTGCTCGAATCGGGTTCGACGAAGATCGGCGCGACGCCGCTCGGCACGCCGGCGACCTTGCGCACGTGCGTGGTGTCGATGCCTTCGCGCTCGAAGTTGCGGATCGTGTTGTCGGCGAAGACGTCGTCGCCGACCTTCGTGACCATCACGACGCGCGCGCCGAGGCGGGCGGCCGCGACGGCCTGGTTTGCCCCCTTGCCGCCGCAGCCGAGCTCGAAGTTCGGTGCCTCGAGCGTTTCGCCCCGGGCGGGCATGCGTGCGACATAGGTCACGAGGTCGACCATGTTGCTGCCGATGACGGCGATTGTCTCCATCTGCGTCTCTTCCTTGGTATGGGGTGCGCCGTGCGCGTGGGCGGCGGCGGCGTGCGACATACGATAATAAAATCACATAAAATGTGAGAATGCAATCATATGATGTTCTGACGGTTACTTTTGGTCGGGGCGCGGCCGTGCCGGCATGGGCTATCGATGCCGCCTGATGCAAGCCCTGATCCGGCCGGGCCTCGCTTTCGGGGCAGTTCCGATGCGCTCGTCCGGGCCGTGGCGAAACCGCTCGACGAAACGCCGCTCAGCAAGCTCGGTGTTGCTCAATGGGTGCGGCGTGCAGGCATGAAGGAATCGGAACGGAGCGGAAGGGGGCCTTACCGTGCTGGGCGGCGGCCTGGTGTGGACGGCGGTGCACCGGCTTCGGCAGGGCCCGCGCGCGAGAATCCGGACGCGATGGCCACGCGAACGGCCGGCACGTCGGCGACGATCCGCGACGCGTTCGATCCGACGCGCGGGTTCGCGCAGGCCGGCGCCCAACAACGGCGGCAGCGGCTCGGGAAGACGCCTTCGACTTCGGTTGCATACGCGTTCGCGACGCGTGCGACGTGCGGACATCGTCGTCGGGGCCGTCCTCGGTTCCCGGCGTCCGCACCGCGCCCGCGTGCGCCGGGCTGCCCGCCTTCGGCATACCAATCGGCGCCGCCAATGGGGTTCGGGGGTTCGCCACCGCACGCCTAGCTGACCGCCCGATTACCGTTTTGTCATCTACCGCGTTCTCGCTTGCACCGTGCAGTGCGCCGTCGCCGTTTCCCGGTAACATCGCCGCATGCCACCACGACCGCGACGGAACCGCCATGCGCATCCTGATAGTTGAAGACGAGCCGAAGACGGGCGCCTACCTGAAGAAAGGCCTCGAAGAATCGGGGTTCAGCGTCGATCTCGCGAAGGACGGCGGCGAAGGGCTGATGCTCGCGCAGGAAGAGCGCTACGACGTCATCGTGCTCGACGTGATGCTGCCGGTGCTCGACGGCTGGGGCGTGCTGAAGCGGCTGCGCGACACGCATACGACGCCGGTGCTGTTCCTGACCGCGCGCGACGACGTACAGGACCGCGTGCACGGCCTCGAGCTCGGCGCCGACGATTACCTGGTGAAGCCGTTCGCGTTCGTCGAGCTGCTCGCCCGCATCCGCACGCTCGCGCGGCGCGGGCCGCCGCGCGAAACCGAGCATCTCGCGGTTGGCGACCTCGAAATCGACGTCGTGCGCCGCCGCGTGAAGCGCGGCGCCACGCGGATCGACCTGACGCCGCGTGAATTCTCGCTGCTGCAACTGCTCGCACGCCGGCAGGGCGAGGTGCTGAGCCGCACGCAGATCGCGTCCTACGTATGGGACATGAATTTCGACAGCGATACCAACGTCGTCGAAGTCGCGATCCGGCGCCTGCGCGCGAAGATCGACGACGCGTTCCCGGTGAAGCTGATCCACACGGTGCGCGGTGTCGGCTACGTGCTCGAACCGAAGGACGACGCATGACGCGGCCGCGCTCGCTTGCCGCGACGCTCGCACTCGCGATCGCCGCGACCACGCTGGCCGCGTTCGCGCTCGTCGGCGTGTACGTGTACGCGAGCCTCGAGCGGCAGGTCAATACGCAGGACGACCTCGACATCGTGCTCGCCGCGCGCCATACGCGCCGGCTCGCGGGCGAGCTCGAATCGCTCGACGCGGTGCGCGCGCATACGGAGCGGCTCACGAGCCAGGTGCTCGGCAACGAGGCGCTGTCGATGGTCGTCACCGATGCGCGGGGTGACATGCTGGTGCGCCACAACGTCACGCTCGCCGCGCTCGACGACACGCGTGCGGCAGCGTCGGCGCCGCTGGCCGACGCGCAGCTGTTTGCGCCGAAGGCGACGCCGATACCCGCGGACGACCGGATCACGGCCGATCGACTCGTCACATGGATCGCGGCGGGCGGCACGCCGATGCGCGGCGTCGTGATCGAGGCCTTGCTCGGCGACCGCACGCCGATTCACATCGCAATCGCGCGCAATATGCGCGACCGGGCCGCCCTGCTCGACGGTTACCGCGACCGGCTGAAGCTTGCCGGCGGTGTCGGCGCGTTGTTCGCGTTGCTGCTCGGCTACGGGCTGATCCGCACGGCACTCAAGCCGCTGCGCGAGATCGTCGACAACACCGGCCGGATCACGGTCGACAAGCTCGATACGCGCCTCGATGCGTCGCGCGCGCCGCGCGAGCTGCGGGCACTCGTCGATGCGCAGAATGCGATGCTCGGCCGCCTGCAGCAGGCGTTCTCGCACCTGTCGCAATTCAGCGCCGATCTCGCGCACGACCTGCGGACGCCGCTGAACAACATGCGCGGCGCGACCGAGGTCGCGCTCGCACGGCCGCGGCCGGCCGATGAATATCAGGCGCTGCTCGAATCGCATCTCGAGGAATACGACCGGCTCGCGCGGATGATCGACAACGTGCTGTTCCTCGCGCGCGCCGAGCATCCGAGCTTCGTCACGCGGCAGCGGGCGTTCGACGTGCGTGACGAACTCGAACGCATCACCGGGTATTTCGAGGGGCTCGCCGACGAAGCGGGCTCGACGCTGCGCGTCGACGGGCAGGGGCAGCTGACCGCCGATGTCGAGCTGTTTCGCCGCGCGATCGGCAACCTGCTCGCGAACGCGCTGCGTTATACCCCGGCGGGCGGTGTCATCACGCTCGCCGTCGACGAAACGCCGGACGCGGTGCGCGTCGTCGTCGCGAATCCGGGCGAGCCGATCGATCCCGCGCTGCTGCCGCGGATCTTCGACCGGTTCGTGCGCGGCGACCCGGCGCGCAGCGGCGGTGCGCCGGGCGGCACGGCCGGGCTCGGCCTCGCGATCGTGCGGTCGGTGATGGAGCTGCACGGCGGGAACGCGCGCGTCGAAAGCGATGCGGCCGGCACGCGTTTCATGCTCACGTTCAGCCGGCCGTCGGCAGCGTGACGGCGGGTTCGGGCCGCGCGGCCACCGCGTGTTCCTGCGTGCCGGTGTTCATTTCCGCGTCTGCGCTCGCGCCCGCGCTCGCCCGCCAGCCGCCAGCAACCCGGCCAGGCTGGGATGGCGGGCGCGTAGAACGCCACTTCGAAGCCTACCGGTTCGCAAGCGCTGGTCAGGTTCGATACAAAGATCGAGATGCTCCTTCTCGGGCACCACGCAAAACAAGGCTCGCCTCATGACATGCTCACGCCGTGAACCCGCGACCAGTGCGCCAACGAGCACGCCCGAAACATGACGGCGCGCTCTTGCTCATTCAGCGGGGATGGATCGGCGCAGCGGCGCTGCAGCCGGGGTACGTCGAGCAAGCCGGCGATGCGGTCGGCGTCCGTAGCCAGTATTTCGCGGGTGTGCTGGCGCAATGCCTCGCCGTTGCCTTGATCCTTGGGTAAGGCCGACTTCCTGCGCAGGCGCACGGCTTCCGGCAACGCACCGCGCGCCGCTTCACGCAAAATGGCCTTTTCCACGCCATCACGTAGCGCCAGCTCGGCCGGAATGGTGGCAGCCAGGTCCAAAACTTCGGTATCGCTGAAGGGGACGCGCGCTTCCAGTCCATGTGCCATGCCATGGATATCGCCGTTATGCAACAGCCGTTGCAACCAACGATGGCGCACCAGCCATTGCGTGGCGCGCAAACGTGAGGTGGGCGTATGCCAATCATGTCCGGCTGCGATCGCGAGTTGGCGATAGACCTCGCCGTAGTGTTGCAACGGTTGCTCCAGCAAGCCGGGCCGTAGATAGGGATCGGCGGTCAAGCGTTGCAGGATATGGGTCGGATCGCGGGTGGCGTGCGGGTCGAGCAGAAAGTGATAACCATAGTGCGTTTCATCGGCGGCATCGCCCACCAATACCGCCTTGAGGCGCGTGCTGGCGGCTCGCGCCAAGTAATGTTGCGCCAGCTCTTGTTCCCACGCGGGCAGTGCATCGTTTTGCGTGGCCAATTGCAGCAGATCCTGGGCCAGTTCGGAGCGCGTCGGTGCGACGTCTTCGCGTGGCAGGCCCAATTCATTTGCGGCCTGTTCGGCGAAAGGTTGATCATCGGACGCCACGATCAGTGAACGCGTGTAGTCGTAGCGATGGTGATCTTCAAAGCGAATGGTGAAGCAGGGCGGTGTCGCGCCTGCCGCTCGCGCCAGGCCGCCTATCAGCGTGGAGTCGAGGCCACCGCTGAAAAATAGGCCGACCGGTGTATCGGCGATCAAGCTACGCTGGACAGCTGCGGACAGCCGCTCGCGCAGCGCGTGGGCGATATTGTCCGCCCTGGCAGCTGGGTTTTCGGCAATCTCCGGCGCCCAGCGCGATAGCTGCAAGCCATCGCGATCCAGGCGCAGCAGATGCCCGGGCGGCAGGTAGGCCATGCCGTCGAACATCGGTCGCGCCACGCCGCTGAAGAACGGCGCCACCAGGTATTCAAGCACGGCGTCGAAATTTGCACGCGGCGCCTGCATCGCAGGCAGCAGTCCTTTGGCCTCCGAGGCAAACAGGAATTCTGCCCCTTGTTGCAGGTAAACGAACGGCTTGACGCCCAGCCGGTCGCGCGCGGCAAAGGCTCGCTGACGATGGGTGTCCCACACCAGGAACGCGAACATGCCGTTGAAGCGTCGAAGACACGCTTCGCCCCATACCGCATACGCGGCGAGCACCACCTCGGTATCGGTGTTCGTGCGGAACGACCAGCGCGCGCTCAGTTCGTGGCGAAGCTCAGCGTAGTTGTAGATCTCGCCGTTGTAGACCAGCACGTAACGATGGTCGGCACTGCACATCGGCTGCGCGCCATGCTCGGCGTTGAGTAAAGCCAAGCGGTCGTGAGCAAGCACGGCGTGTTGGTCATGCCACAAGCCGCGGCCATCTGGCCCACGATGCCGTTGTCGCTCGCGCATGGCGAGCACCCGCTCGACCTGCGCCGGCGCTTGGCCGTCATAGCGAATCAGCCCAGCCAAGCCGCACATCAGACGGTCACGCCCAGTTGAACGGGGGCGAGCAACAGCGTGGTCCATCGCTGTTGCCGTTTGGAGTTTCTGCTAACAGTCACCACAGATACTGCTAATGGGAACACTCGTGGTAGTGCTGTCAGCAAAGGCTGGGAGCGACGTTCTTTTCGTGTCTGCACGCGTTGCGCTCACGCAAAAAAATGGGGGATGTATGCGCGAAGATTTTGCTGATGCGCCTTCAAGAGCTTGCAATGTCAGATTTGGTTCATGAGCGGCGTAATGAGGAAAGCGACTCGTGACAAGAGCATAGCGCCAACGGCCTGCCGTTGCTCAGTAGACTTGCCCCTGTATCTCCGGACACGCGCTAGAACGAACTCATCAATGTTGCGAATCAGCTGTTCGACAGATGTTCGTAATGACGCCATCTGCGAAGACCTCGCCCTCCCACATCTGGATTTTTTTTCCGACTGCCAGAAGCGGGGCAACCAGGGCGAAGGACAGAAACGTTACGGGTACATCATGTTCGTGACCAAGTTCGAGAACTCGACCGTCTGTCAACCAGCGGCAATCGAAGTATTGGCCTTCGATGACCAGCGGGCAACCGAAGTGCATGCCCGGATTTATGAACACCGGCCCATTTCGGCCTCCTTCGGCCGTGGTTCTGAGACGGAGACGTAGTACCACATCAGGTTGCATCAGATTCCCTCTCGGGCCAAGGTTCGCCTGAACTCACGTGGAGAGCGATACTTCAACGCGTTATGCGGATGCTTCTCGTTGTAATGCTCGAACGCGATAGCGAGATTGCGCGCTGCGCTCGCGGTGTGAAACCCACGTAACCGCGCTTCATTGTTTTCACGAGGCTCTCAACCATACCGTTACTTTGCGGGCTGCACACGGGCGTGGTCAATGGCTTCAGACCGATATCCACGGCAAACCTGCGCGTTTCGTCGGCCGTGTAGCCGGAACCGTTGTCGCTCAACCACTCGATTTCAGCTGGCAACGGCAGAGACGGCCGACATCGAGGCGGAGTGGCAGCATCGTAAGTGCAGCGCGAAAAGATTTTTGCGGGCGTAGCGCGCGGCACGCGTTCCTTGCAGGTTCAACCGGCCGCCGGCTGAGTGACGCCGGGTTCAGGCCGGACGGCCACCGTGTGTTCCTTCGCGCCGGTGTCTGAATCCGCGTCCGTGTCTGCACTCGCCTGCCAGCCGCCGCCCAACGCCTTCAGCAACCCGACTTCGGCCTCGATTCGGCGCGCGTCGATCTGATCGGCCGTACGTCGGTTCGTCAATGCGATCGTCTGCGCGGTCACCACGTCCAGGTAGCTGACGGCGCCCGCGTTGAACCGGTTCGTCGTCAGCCGCAGCGACAGGTCGGCGGCATCGGTCGCGCGCTGCTGGCTGCGTGCCTCCGACGCGAGCGCATCGAGCGACGACAGCTGATCCTCGACCTGCTGGAACGCGACCAGCACGGTTTGCCGGTAATCGGCGACCGCGCCGTCGTATTGCGCATGCGCGCCGCGCAGCGACGCACTGCGGCGCCCGCCGTCGAACAGCGTGCCGGCGAGCTGCGGGCCGAGCGACCAGAACAGGCTCGGCGCGGTGAGCCACGGCGCAAAGAACGAACTTTCGAGCCCGGCGCTCGCCGACAGCACGAGGTCCGGAAAGAACGCCGCGCGTGCCTCGCCGATCTGCGCGTTCGCGGCTGCGACGCGGCGCTCGGCCGCCGCGATGTCGGGCCGACGCTCGAGCAGTTGCGACGGCACGCCGGGTGGGATGGCCGGCACGTCGTACGACTGCACACGCGGCGGCAGCGCGAACGTCGACGCGCTTTCGCCGACCAGCGTCGCTATTGCATGCTGGAGCTGCGCGCGCGACGCGTCGATGTCGGTGTCCTGCGTGCGCGTCGCTTCGAGCTGCGTGTCGGCCTGCGCGACCGCCGACGCGTCGATCGCACCGGCCGCGAGTTGCTGCTTCAGCAGCGTCAGCGCATCCGCGTATGCGTGCACCGTGTCGTCGAGCAGCTGCTTCTGCGTGTCGAGCGAGCGCAGCGCGAAATAGTCGGTCGCGAGCTCGGCCGTCACCGACAGCTTCACGGCCTGCAGGTCGGCCGCGCTCGCGGCCGCGTTCGCCTGCGCGCCGGCCACCGCATCGCGCACGCGACCGAATACGTCGGGCTCCCAGCTCGCGGCCACGCCGGCCTGATAGTCGGGCGTGGTCTTGCCGGCCAGCGACGAGCCGAGCCGGTTCTGCGACACGCGGGCGCGGCTTTGCGCGGCGCCCGCAGTGATCGTCGGCAGGAACCCCGCGTGCTGGTAGTCGACCATCGCGCGGGCCTGCTGCAAATCGGCGAGCGCTTTCTTGACGGTCTGGTTCGATACGTCGACGCGCGCTTCGAGGGCGTTCAGGTCGGCGTCGCCGAACACGGTCCACCACGCGCCGCGCGCGGCGGCGTCGGCCGGCATCGCGACCTGCCAGCCTGCTTGCGCAGCCGGTGCGGTCGATGCGGTCGGTGCGCCCGCATAGTGCGCCGGTACGGCGACCGCGGGCGGTGAATACGGCGGCAGCGTCGTGCAGGCGGTCAACGCGGCCAGTGCCGCGGCGGCGCCGAGCGCGACGGCG